>CAZXOU010000032.1:0-9216 GCA_964642355.1 uncultured Gammaproteobacteria bacterium | reverse complement strand
TAGAACATTAAGATTTTTAAAATTGATTTTTACCTTAAACTACAACAGAGTGTTTGTTCATATGAATCCAGAGTACTTTACAGTAGCTGGATGGTATTGGTGGGTAAATCGTATTCCTATGTATTTGTGGTACACGCATTATACTATGCATATGCATATGCGGTTAGCTGGCTGGTATTGCAAGCGCTTGTTTGCAGCAACCAAACAAAGTCTTCCTCAGTACGAAGGAAACCCTAAAAAAGTTATAACTGCACATGGAATAGATATAGATTATTGGCTTGGTGGCGAGTCAATTATAGAGAATCAAAATTCGCCAAAAGATTTGCTTACAGTTCATAGATTGTGTCGCTCAAAGCGTCTTGAATTGGTAATTATGGCTTTAAAGCATCTCCCAAAAGAATACAATTTAACAGTGTATGGCAAGGATGTAGAAAAAGATTATGTAAAAGAATTACATGATTTGGTTAAAAAAGAATCCTTGCAAGAAAGAGTAAAATTTGTAGGCCCTGTTACAATGGAGAAGCTTAAAGATGTGTATAAAAAACATAGGCTAATGGTAAATATGGCATCTGAGACTATTGATAAAACAACGTTAGAAGCAATGCTTTTTGGAAATTATCCAATTACAACTAAAGGAAATTCTAAAGCAATTGGTCTTCCGCAATCAATTCAAAATGACGACCCAAAAGAGATTGCTGAATTTATTGTATCTGGTAAGTGGAAGCAATATGACGTAATTCAACTTCAGGATATCGTCAAAAAAAATCATAGTTTACCTTCTTTAATACAAAAAATGAATAAATATATTTCCGAAGGGGTTTAATTACATGAAAAAGAATCAACCAGTAGCAATAATCGCAGGAGCTAGGCCGAATTTTATGAAGGTTGCTCCTTTAATTCACGAACTAAAGAAAAGCAATATTAATTTTTATTTAGTAAATACTGGACAGCATTTTGACAAAAAAATGTCTGGTGATTTTTTTAAAGAACTTGATATAAGATCAAATTATAATCTAAAACCGGATCAAAAATCTGCTGACAAACAGTTAACTGATATGATGTCTGGTTTAGAAAAAGTTTTTGAAAAAGAAAAGCCAAGTTTGGTTGTTGTGGTTGGAGATGTAAATTCAACATTAGCAGGAGCATTGGTGGCAAAAAAATTAAATTTACAATTAGTTCACATAGAAGCAGGGCTAAGATCATTTAATTTAGAAATGCCAGAGGAAAGTAATCGTATTATAGTGGACAAGCTTTCTGATATTCTTTTTGCCACGCAAACCGAAGGAGTAAAGCATCTTAAAAAAGAAAAGGTTAAGGGCAGAGTACACATGGTTGGCAATATTATGATGGATACTTTAAGTTTATTTGTTAATAAAGTTAAAAAAATTCCAAAAGATTCAGAATATTATTTTTGTACGTTGCATAGGGCGGAAAATGTTGATAATAAAAAAGTTTTTACAGAAATCCTTTCTGCTTTAGAGGAAATAAGTAATGATTCTCCAATATATTTACCATTACATCCACGCACAAAAAAAATGGCAAATAAGTTTAAATTACTCAATAAATTAAAAAAAGTTTGCAAAATTTTACCTCCTTTAAATTATTCTGATACCATATCATACCAAAAATTCGCAAAGTTAATTTTGACAGATTCTGGTGGGGTGCAAGAGGAAGCAAGTTTTTTGGGAGTTCCGTGCTTAACTTTGCGTACAGAAACTGAGCGTCCTATAACTGTGTCTAAAGGCACAAATACAATCGCGGGCGTAACAAAGAAATCTATTTTAAGCGCTTACAAAAAAAAGAAATTAAAAAATAAACATACAAATATACCGCTGTGGGATGGAAAAGCCTCAAAGCGAATTGTATCTGTTATCAAAAAAAATATATGAATTCCGCGCTCGTATGGTTTAAAAAATATTGGCTTGTAACTTTTGCCACAATTGCGGTGGCTTTATTCACAGGATTGCCAACTTTAGTATTTTTTCAGGAAGTTGGTAATGATTTTAATGGATTGTATCCAGTATTTAACGGAGATGCGCTTTATTATCATTCAAGAGTTCAGGATATGCATGATGGGAATTTTTCTTTGAACCATCAATATTTTTATGAACAAAAAGAAATAGATTATCCACAAGGATCTGGAGCGGAGTATTTTATTTATGGAATAACAAAGTTGTTTGGCGTATCTAACCCAGCGTTACAAGTTGTTTTAGATTTTTTGGCGCCAGCAATAATTTTTCTTTTAACTTATTTGTTACTTAAAAGATTTACAAAAAATGAATACACTGCGGTATTGTTTCCTTTGGTTCTGTATACTGTTGTAATGGGCGGTGTGTTTAAACCAATGCGTCCTCAAATTACTTTACCTTTATTACTGATATTTTTATTATCTTGGGTAACTTTAATAATCAAAAATCAAAAAAAGATATTCTATAGTGTCTTATCTGGAATACTTTTAGGGTTATTAATTTTAACATATTATTATTGGTGGTCATTTGTTTTTGTGGTAATTGGAATATATGCTCTTATTCTTTTAATGAATAAGTCATACAAAGAGTTAAAATATCATGGCTTAATGGCTGGGATCGGAATTCTAATTGGTTTGCCATATTTTTTAAGAGTTTGGAATTCTTTAGATACGCCTTTCCATGCAGATGTTGCTGTTCGCATCGGAGTCTATTATTCTCACTTGCCAGAGTCTTATCCTCGTTTGGCAGTTGCATTGGTCTGGGTAACCGTGTTTGTGCTTTTTAGCCGGTATTACAAAATAGAGCAAGAAAGAAAAACGCACATTATTGCAGTTTTACTTATTGCGAATGTTATATATCCAAACCATCAGATTGTGACAGGAATTATTATAGAAAACGCGCTTCACTGGTCTTGGATGCCTATTCTTATTTTTGGAGTAAGTGCTCATTATATGATAGGTGTTTTAAAACAAAAGCATTTATCATTCAACAAAAATGGACTTATGTTGGCTTTGGTATTGGTAATGTTCTTGCTTCCTGCTTGGAGATTGTACACATTTACATTTAATAAATATTTGCGGCATTATAATACAAATTTTGCAGTAGAGCATCAATATTATGCAGATGTGTTTAACTGGATTAATACAAACACCAACAAAGAGGATGTGATATATTCAGACTCAACATTGATGGGTTATATTCCGGCATATACCGCTTCTAACACGTATAATTCTAAATATGCTTTTGTATTGCCAGCTAGTGACAAAGAAATTATTGAACGCAATTTGCTATCTAAATTTTTTGAGCCAGATTTTTTTAGCGATAAAGAATTTGGATTTAAATCTGGTGGAAGAATGCTTTGGTTTTTTCAGCACGAAAGTGAAAAAAATACACACAACATAGCTGGTATATATAATATTCCTTACACAACAAATTACAGTATAAGTAGAGAGCGAACAATGGTAGAAGATGTATATAGCAATATGGTTCAAGAGGGATGGAATGCATCATTGCTAAATAAGTATCGTGTTGACTATATTATTTGGGATAAATTAGAAAAACCAGAGTGGAATATAGAAGAACACAAAGAGCTGGAATTAGTGGAAGCTATTGGTGATGTAAATATTTATAAATTAATCGCATCTAAATAAATATGAACTGTAATGTCTGCCGCAATCAAAATGCAAAATTTTTTATGCGTAAGAATGAGCATGATATGTACAAATGCTCTGGATGCGGATTAATGTATGTTTCGCCCATACCAGATTCTTCTGCTGTCTATAATGAAGATTATTTTAGTGGTGCAAGTAAGGGTTTTGGATATGCGGATTATGATGCAGACAAAAAGCCAATGCTTTCTGCATGGGGCAAATATTTGGATATTATTGAAGAAATTATTCCAAACAAAGGTAAGTTATTAGATGTTGGTGCTGCTACTGGGTATTTTTTAAAAGTAGCACACGAGCGGGGATGGAGTGTGAAAGGTGTTGAACTATCAGATTATGCCGCAAAAAGTGGTAGAGATAACGGACTTGATATTGTTACAGGAACGCTAGAAGATATTTCAGACCAAGATACTAAATTTGATGCAATTACTATGTGGGATTTAGTGGAGCATTTGCCTGACCCTAAAAAAACATTAAACCAAGCCAGTCATCTACTTAAGCAAGGGGGTGTGGTCGCTATTAACACACCAGATGTTGGAAGTGTACCTGCAAAGATTTTAGGTAAAAAATGGCATTTAATAGTTCCTCCAGAGCATTTACACTATTTTAACGAAAATAGTTTGGCTTTGTTGTTGCAAAAAGCAGGATTTGAGGTTTTAATGAGTGGTAGATTTGGAAAAACATTTACCTTGTATTATATAATTAGATTCATAGAAAATAGACTTGGATTACCGCAATTTTTTGGTAATATGATTGCAAAGAATAAGGTCTTAAGTAGGATCGCTATTCCAATTAATACTCATGATAATATTTTTATGATAGCTAAAAAACTTTAATTATGCTTGATACAGATAAAAAGATTTTAATTACTGGAGGATCAGGTGCACTTGGCACACAGATTCAAAAAATTGTGAAATGTGACGCCCCACCATCAAAAGAACTTGATATTACAGATCTAGAAAAATGCGAGTCAATAATAAAAAAGTATAATCCAGATATTATTATTCATTGTGCTGCATACACAGATGTGGCTCTTGCAGAAAAAGAAAACAAAAAATGCTGGCAAGTTAATGTAACTGGAACAGAGAATATGGTTCGTGCGGCAAATGGAGCTCGCTTTATTTATATATCAAGCGAATATGTTTTTGATGGAGAAAACGGGAATTACAAAGAAGATGATATTCCTAACCCAGCTAATTTTTATTCTTTAACTAAGCTGTTAGGTGAAGTAGTTGTTAAGCAATATCTAAATACGCTTATCATTAGAACAGCGTTCAAGCAGGATGGCCCATGGGAATACGAAAAGGCTTTTATAGATCAATGGATGAGTGCGGATTTTGCAAGCGAAAGAGCTCCCGATATCATTAGCGCGGCACTTATGGAAGATTTAAAAGGAGTAATTCATATTTCTGGAGAACGGAAAACTGTGTATGATTTAGCGCGCAAAGCAACGCCAACCGTTGGGAAAATATCCATTAGTGATGTGCCTGTTACTTTGCCAAAAGACACTTCTTTGGATAGTTCTTTATGGAATGAATTAAAATCTAATAGCAAAACATAGAATTAGCTGGTTATTTATATCATATTTTGATAGGATATTATTATGGAATTTAAAGAACTTACATTACAAGGACTAATATTGGTTGTACCACAAGTATTTGAAGATGAGCGTGGAGTTTTTTTTGAGCGTTTTCGTGTGGATGAATTTAAAAAAAATAAAATAGATGTTGATTTTGTTCAAGATAATATATCACATTCAAAAAAAGATGTTTTGCGTGGATTACATTTTCAACTATCCGAGGCTGCACAAGATAAACTTGTTTGGGTGGGGCATGGAGAAGTATTTGATGTTGCGGTTGATCTGCGAAAGGATTCAGAAACATTTGGCAAGTGGGAGGGCGTTATGTTGACTGAAAAGAATAATAACGCTTTTTTTATTCCAAAAGGTTTTGCTCATGGTTTTTTAGCGCTTACAGATGAAGTTCATGTTTCTTACAAGGTATCGCATACATATTCTAGTGAGCATGATACTGGAATTAGATGGAATGATCCTGATGTAGGAATTGATTGGCCAGTTAAGAATCCATTAATATCAGAAAAAGACAAAGAATTGCCATTATTAAAAGATGCTAAAGAATTGTTCTAATTAATACTATGAATCAAAAAAATACCGAAGCGTCAGAAGCGATAGAATCGTCACCATATGTTTTATCAAGTAAGGATTCAATTGATGGGTTTTTAAGTAAAACCTATTTAGGTCCTACATTCTTGGGAAAAAAATTTGAACCTGGGGTTGATAAAATATACTACGCACTTGCAGTATATGGCGATGAAGAAAAACAAGCTGTTGCAAAGACATTGGATGAGGGGTGGCTTGGACTTGGTAAATATTCACTTGAGTTTTCTCAAAAAATTGCAGATATATTAGGTAAGAAGCATGGTGTGTTTGTGAATTCAGGATCTTCAGGAACATTTAAATCATTAAAAATTCTTCATTTAGATCCAGATTCAGAAGTAATTACACCTGCGTGTACGTTTGCCACAACATTTTCTGCCATATTAAATAATAATTTAATTCCTGTAGTTGCAGATAGCAAATTAGGATCTTACAATATTGATTTAGATAAATTGCCTGAAATGCTTTCTAACAAGACAAAGGCAATTATTCTACCTCACACTCTTGGTAATTTGAATGATATGCAGAGATTGCAGGAATTCTGCAAAGAGCATAACCTGTATTTTATCGAAGACAGTTGCGACACTATTGGAGGTAGCTTTAATAATCAGCCAACTGGAAGTTTTTCAGACATATCAGTATGTTCATTTTACGCATCTCATCATATTACAGCCGGTGGAGGTGGGGGAATGGTATGCTTGAATGATGATAAACTTTTTGCTCGAGCACAAGCTTATCGTGATTGGGGACGCTTTGGGGATGATATAGAGGATATAGATGAGCGCTTTAACTATCACATTGATGGAGTTCCTTATGATAGGAAATTTACTTATTCAGCAATTGGATTTAATTTTAAGCCTGTTGAAATGCAAGCAGCATTTGGGTTAGCTCAACTTGCTAAGCTAAAGATGTTCAATGAGATACGAAAAAGAAATTTTCATAGGTTGCGTGATTATTTAAAAAAATATGAGGAATATTTTATTTTACCAGAAGAACATCCAAATGCTGATGTTCAATGGCTTGCATTTCCAATAACGTTACAAGACAACCTTCCATTTACTCGTCTAGATTTGTTACGATTTCTTGAAAGCAAAGAGATACAGACTCGTCTTTTATTCGCAGGAAATATTTTGCGACAACCAGCATTTAGAACTGTTAAACATAGAGTAGTTGGAAAGCTTAGCAATGCAGATAAAGTTATGAAAGATACGTTCGTAATCGGTTGTCATCATGGGCTAACTGATGAGATGGTTGATTATATGTGTGATGTGTTTGATGAATTTCTTAAAAAGTATTTGTGATATTAAAAAGGCTCACAATCCAGGTTTAGGATCGTAAGCCTTCGGTCTAGCTGAAAAATTCTACTTAATGTATTCACTTAATGCAATACGGCGGTCATTCCAATGTTCTGCTGCCATGCGAATGACTTCCGGGTGATGAGGAACTATGTTACTAGGTAAATTATTAACAGGGTAGTAGGTATACCCAGAAGGTCGATTTTGGGTTAGCTGACATACAGAGACCACTGACTTCCAACTTTACCTGCTGACTCGATAAATTCCTTTTCTGCTTTAGTGGTTAATACATCGGTTACCATTATTATCCTCCATATTCAGAAGTGATTGATTTAGTGGCCGGTAGACATGAATTTTTTGAATATAGGCATTATTCCCATGTAGGGGTAGAGCCATCTACTTTTTTGCCAAATTCATTAAGTTCGTCTACCGTTGTTCCGATATCCTCTGGCGAAAGATTTGATTCTCTAAGCCTTGATTGAAGCTCCCATAAATGCGCTGAAAGAAGTTCATTTTTTCTTAGTTTATCGAGATATTCTATAGCGAATTTTTTATTCATGAGTATGATCAATCCTGCTATTTCCGTTTCATTACTTCCTATATCTTCAAGAGATAATCCCTCCCTCTTGAGATCCATTTTAAGAGTTTGTACTGATACGTCGCCAATCTCCCCGATTCTCATTTTATCTAACTGCAATCTAGCATTAGACATTATAGCTCCCTTTCAAAAGTAGGTTTAACATTAGTGCTATACTAAATATTGTTTTTAAAGTGCGACATTAACTTTGACATAATTTGAGAGTATGGTCAATAGTTAAGTTTTATTATTATTATGGTATGATTTTTGTATTGGTTAAATTTTTTATGAGTTTATTAGTAAATATTAATAGTATATATGGGTGAAAATACTGACCGTCTTTCTAGTGTTTCGTTCTTTTGTCCTGCATATCATGATGAGGGTAATCTTCCTTTGTTAATTCCAAAAATACATAAGTTATTACAAGAGATTACAGGTACTTTTGAAATTATAATTGTTGAAGATGGAAGTCCAGATAAAACAGCTGAAGTGGCTGATGAGCTCGCAAAGCAATTTTCAAATGTGCGAGTAATTCATCACGAAAAAAATCAAGGATATGGCGCAGCATTGCGTGATGGTTTTTTAAATGCGCAATATGATTATATTTTTTACACTGATGGTGATAATCAGTATGATGTAAATGAATTTAAGCCATATTTTAAACACCTCAAGGACAATGATATTTTATATGGCCATGCAATTAAAAAAGCAGTAACTCCTAGGCGCTTAGTTCAGTCAATTGTATTTAACTTTCTTACAAATGTATTATTTTTAACTTGGTTTAAAGACGTTAACTGCTCAATTAAAATGTATAAGCGTTCAGTTATTAAATCTATGGATATCAAATGTTGGAGCGCGTTCATAGACGCTGAAATGCTTATAAAAGCAAAACGTCTTAAGTTCAAAATATTTGATGTTCCTGTAACTCATTACGAACGCAAAACAGGACTTGCAAGTGGATCAAAATTTAATGTTATTTGGGATACAATAAAAGACATGGTGAAGTTTCGCTTAGGGGCGCTATGAGTTTTTTTTATTCCATGAAAAGTAAGTTATTAGAGGCATGGAAACAGCATCGCATTCTCATTTTAATTTTTTGCTTTGTATTTGGGATTAGATTCGTATATACATTATTCGTACAAATTAAGTTTGGTGGCCAAGCATTTTTAGCATTTTCTGATGCAAATGCATATGTTTTACTTGCGCAGAATCTACTAGATCGTGGTGTTTTTAGTGTGATGCAAGTATCTCCTTGGATTTCTGATTCATTGCGAACTCCTTTGTACCCATTTGTGATAGCTGGTTTTTTTTGGGCAAAAATTCCTATTGTTGGATTTATTATTCTACAAAATATATTAGCAGGATTTGTGGGTGTTCTTTTGGTAAGATTGGGGCAGTTGATTTTTAAAAATAAAGTAATTGGTATTATCGCAGCGTTATTATACGCAGTTGAGCCTATATCTATTTATTGGAATGGACTTGTGATGCCAGATAATATGTTCGCATTTTTAGTGATACTCGCATTATATTTATT
>CAZXOU010000031.1:0-9349 GCA_964642355.1 uncultured Gammaproteobacteria bacterium | reverse complement strand
CGTCTTTATTCATTTTCCAGATGATTATTTTTTTGCCATTCCATTCTGTCCAAGCTCCAGGCCATGGGTTCATTGCTCGAACCAACGGCTCAACACCATGATGAGGCGTTAGATTTTCTTTGATTTTACTGTCTTCTTTAGATAATTTTTCTGTAAATGTCGCTTTACTGTGATCCTGTTCTTTTGGCTCTATTTTTCCGGCAATATAATCTGGTAAAATTTTTATAAATAAATCAGCACCGATTTGTGATAATTTATCGTGTAACTCTCCTGCAGTTTCAGTTTTATCTAATTTGACCTTCTCTTGCGCAACTATAGGGCCATGATCCATCTCACCATCTAATTGCATAATAGTAACACCAGTTTCTTCATCCTCGTTCAAAATCGGAGCTTGAACAGGGGATGAACCTCTATATTTTGGCAATAAGGATGGGTGAAGGTTTAATATTCCTTTAGGAAATGAATCAATTAGTTTTTTAGGTATAATTTTTCCATACGCAACTAATATTCCTAAATCAGCATCAGTAGCGTCAACTTTATTAATATTATCCACAACATCAATCCCAGCCTCAATTGCTGCTTTTTTAACAGGAGAGGGGATAGGTTTTGAATGATGCCTGCCAACTGGCTTGTCTGGCTGGGTTACTACAAGCTTTACATCACAAAAATCAGCATTGATTAATGCTGTGAGTGTCGGTACAGCAAAGTCTGGAGTACCGAAGAATCTAATTTGACTTTTGGATTTCATTGTGTCATATCCATTATTTTTTTATTTCACCTTTTGTAATTTCGCTTGTTCTGTCAATAAACAAAATTCCATTTAAGTGATCAATCTCATGCTGGAGAACCCTAGCAAAAAGATTGGTCGCTTTTATTTTTTGTTCGTTTCCTTCTAAATCTGTGTAGCGGACTTTTACTTTCTTATGGCGCTCTACCTTGCCGAATACTTTTGGTATTGATAGGCATCCTTCCTCTTCTTCAACCATTTCTTTTGACGCTGAAAATATTTTTGGATTGATAATTACTAAGTGTTCGTCCAAAAATTCATCAGCATCTTTGTGAATTACGCTTAATCTGACGTTCTTACCAACTTGCGGAGCTGCTAATCCAATGCCTTTTTCTGCCTCCATAGTCTCTATCATATCTGAACACAAATCTTGTACACCATCAAAATCATCAAATTTCTTTGAAGGCTCTTGCAATGAAGGAGTTGGGTAAAATACTAAAGGCAATTTCATATGAGTACATATAAGCTCCTCGGCTCGGTCATCCGAAAGCAAGCTTTCTGACGACTCTCGCTCTATGTCGCTTATAATGGATTTTCTGGATCTCTATCTATACTCCAGCCTTTAGGAAGGCTAGTTAACATAGATAGATCAGTTGGCTTTACTAATTTAATTAAAATAGATTGATGATTTTTTTTGTCTTTGAATGGGCCTAGTACTTGCATGTCTTTTGATTCCATTTGCTTGATTTTATCTTTTATAATTGATGCCTGTGAAGCGTCAGATCCTTTATTTGAAAGCTTTATCAATTTTGTAAATGGGGGATAGTTTAATTCTCTTCTGTTCTTTAATTCATCTTGTATGAACGCATCTTTTTCTCCATATGCGAACGCTCTCACAGCTTTTGAATCAGTAGAATATGATTGTAAAATTAATTCGCTGAATCCAAGTTCCTGTGCCATCATTTTCCAGTGCATAAGACGGTAATATGCGCGCTCTGAACTTCGGTAGTCTGGAAAGGCTAATAGTGGTTCGATTGAGGCAAATATTAGTAATCCAAGCGAACCTCTCTTAGAACTCAATTTTAAGCCTTCTAGGATACTAGGAGTAGCGACTAAAACATCAAATTCCTTAGTATTAATGCTAATATTACAACTTTTTAGTGATTTCGTCAATATATTATATAAAGCCTCCACAGACACTCCTTTTTCTGATTTTTCTCGTAATGATAAGATAACAACCTTCTTTTTTGCTTCAAAAGTTTCTTGGATATGCTCCATAGCCTTGCCCGAAATAATAGAGAAATCTTTGCGTGTCATTTCTTGCTCCATGTCTACTAATTTTATTTTTGCATTCTGAGTTCGAGCGCTTGGTAAATTTATATATGATATTTTTTTATTACTGATTAGTTCGCTTGATGAAGTAAAAATTAATTTAGATTTTGTAATGCCCGCGAGCCAACTAGCTACAATTCTAGAATCATATTTTGGGTGTTGATCATATTGCTTAAAATCGTCGCTTGAGCTTTCAAAAAATAATATAGTGCTATTTGCCTGAATAGGCAAGAACACGCCTTGCCGTGTAGAAAATATAATTTTTGCTTTTGCGTCTCTGGTGCTTTTATACGCATTCCAGTATTGATTCTTGTTTAGCTCACTATGAATTTGTTCGCAAATTCCTGAACACAATTTTTGCACGATTGCATGCATTGCTTTAAGCATCTCAATCTGCGGAACCAGAACAAGCAACTGTCCTTGTGTTAACTTTGATAGGTGCATTACAAGCCAAACAAAAGATGATATATCGCGAATGTTAATGTAATTAATCTTATCATCTAAACTTGATACAGATTGCGCAAGATTAGGAAGCTGACTTTTTGAAATACTAAATCTTACATCTGGTATACTAACTTGTTCTTTTGCAGAAACTTTTCTTACTGGAACATATGGAGCAATTAATCTTATAATTGAACCAAGTGTGCAAAAATAGTACTTGCTAAATCCTTGAATCAGTCTTAGCTGCTCATTTGTAAATAGGGGAGTTGAATCCATAATAGAAGTTATTGGCCTTGCCCTAAATTTATTTGACTCTTGCTTGGAAGCCAAAGATAAAACAACCCCTCGAGCCAATTCGCGCCTCCAGGGGATTTCAACTAATTGCCCAATTTTGATTTTATCTCTTAGTTCGTCTGGTATAAAGTAATCAAACACATCTACTCTTTTGGGCAAACGAATTATTGGGGTAATTTTTGCAATCATTAAAAAACAAATCTAGTGGCCAGCATTCCAACTCCATGCTTTTGTTCGTAGTTTAAAATTTCTGTAGAGTATTTCATATCTTTTAAAGCTCCTAAAACAATAGCCAAAGGCCTATAACCACAGACAGAAAACGAATTGATTTTACCAGAATTATGGTTAAGGAAAGAATGCGTGTCATTTTTACTAATATTATCTATTATAGATTCGTCAATAATTTTTCCTTCTTTTTTTGTTTTGTTCTTTGTCCTAGACATATCTCCAAGAGAAAGCAGTGCTACTCTATTGCCAACTTTTTCTATAACATTCCTAAGTGACTCGCCAAACTCAAACTGTTTATCAATAGGTTTAAGCGAATGAGTGAGCGGAAGTAGTGAATAACCGTTATCTGGAGATTGTAACTGTATCATAGCTGTGCTACAAGGTGTGTCAAGAACAGGCTCTGTAATTGAGGTTACAGGATATTTAGTGCACAAGTTTGATCGAACATGGTATGCAAGCGTAGTATCTCCTTTTATATCCAGACTAGTTCTAAAATCTCCAAATCTAGTAAAATCTAAATTGAAACTTGGACTCACATTTAATGTGTATGCCTCATTCATTCCATAGCCTTGAGGAGTAATCATAATTATTGAATCACAATTTCTACTATAAATATCATGGGCAATAGACTCATATGCATTACGCATTTTCTCGAAATCATCAGATTTATGTCTGCTTATGTTAGATAGTATAAGTGGAGAATGTGGAATATGGGCAACGTAAGAAAGCATATTATTTTGTATTATCTCCTAAAATTTCTCCCTCCCCATATGTAACAATCAAATCCAAAGGATCGCCAATTGGATGCAGATCTACCACAGCTTGCGGTACCTCATGAATATTATCCCATGCATAACCAAGTTTTTCAAATGCCTCGCCAGATATTACAGCTCTGCGTGTTCCATCAGATATTACATATACTGCACTTGATTCTGGATTAGTTATAATTGTTCCGTCAATTAATTTTTTACGTCCAGAATATGGATATTGATTTAACTCATCTGGATGAATTGGTAAAGGTCTTTGGTTCTTAAAATTCAAATCCATTATAGTTCTATCTATAATTCCATACCTTTTCCCATCCTGAACAAAAAATACAGCTCCTGTGGAGTTATCTTGTAACAATCCTCCAGTGGGGTACGCAGAAGCAATAGTAATATTATTTCCAATAAAGTATAAATCAAGATCACTTTGATCTATGTCTATAACCTCCTCTGGATTAAATCCAATTGTGCGAAAAACTTCTTGAGATTCAATTTCACGAACTGTATCATCTACTAATAGATAAATTATTCCCTCAGGAGATTTCAATAGGGAAAAATTAGCAAATTGAATTGCGGGGCCCACAACGTAAGCCTCTAATTCATTTTTACTGACCTGAATTATTCTGTCGGCCTCATATCTAGAGTACAATGCAGCTCTAGTTTTGAAAGGTCTTCTTTTATTATTCTGCAATAGCCAAACTCCGGGCTCACCTTTTTCTTGCAAAAGTGTTCCATCTGGATAGTTTCTTGTAAAATATCTATTCCAAATTCTCCAAAAGTTGAAGTTTGCTCCTATTCTCGAGCCACCCCTGTATGGATTATATGTATACAGAACTGCTGTTGCGTTATTTGCTGGAGTAACATCATATCCATCCACGGTTTTTTTGGTTCTTGCTGGTCCCCAGCCAGTTAATGTTCTTCCTAAGGACTTAAGATCTCTTAGATAATTTACTCTAACTTTTTCTGCGAAATCTGACACTTGATTATAAAAACCTTTAAAAGGTGCAAGCTTAGGATCAGATTTAGAACAAGAATCACAAACCGCAAACCCTGTTGCCCAATCTAACTGCTTTTGAGAAGGGGATTTGTCTGTAATTAAAGATTGCTCTTTTTGCAGCATAGCCAAAATCACCTTAGGGCTTATTTGGTAAAGTTGAGACTCCTCATAAATAATTTGTGAGGCTGGCTTTCGTACTCCGTCCACTACCTGTGTGAATTGCGCTAAAAAGCTTCCTTTCTGTTCTAAAAATCTTTGTATAGCATCTTGAGAAAGGGAATTATAATCCTCTAACTCAAAATCAGATATGATATTGTTTTGATTAAACTCCGCAGCTAGCACTTGATTGAAGGGAGTTATTATCAAAAGAGATAATATAAAAATTGATATTTGTTTCATGGACTTATTGTAGCATACTTTTTTAAGTAAAAAAAAAGCGGGATACCTTGTTGGATTGAGTACCCCGCATGCTGTGTTATTAGCAGTTATAGCCCACTAGCCCGCTATTCTGCCTCACACAGCTTACCTAGCTAGCCCCGCCCGTGAAGGCTCTCGCGTGCTCGCAGCTGTTCGTGCTACCCCTGCAATGGGTAGCGGCAGTGGGATCTTTCATCTTCTTATCCTCCCTAAAAGGATATAGTTTGAGTGGTACGTCGGAGCCAGGCTGCTAGAACCATAGAAATCTTCCCTCCAGAGGAAGTTTAAGGCTCACGCAGTCTATTTTCTCAACATTGGCTAGATGTTGAGGTTTGGTTATTTTATGAAGAAAGACCTTCCTGCATTTTGGTGTTGCCCCCTTGCAACCCGAAATAAATAACGAAACTACTAATGAACAGATGAATATATTTTATCAGTAATAAATAAATTGGTCAACTAGTTTATGGCACCCATAAATGCTATACTTTAGCCTATGAATAACGTGAATATACTAGGAATAGAGATATCAGACATAAGTAAATCAGAGGCCTTGGCAAAAGTGCGTAATTTTATTAATGATAAATATCAGCACTATATTGTAACTCCAAATCCAGAAATTGTACTTTCTGCAAATAAAGACGACAATCTTCGAACTATTATTAATCATGCGGATTTATCACTTCCAGATGGATTTGGATTAAAGGTTGCGTCAAAAATACTTGGACAAAAACTTCGTAACAGAGTGACAGGTTCAGATTTTATGGAATCAATAATTGCTTTAGCAGAATCTGAAAACTGGCCTGTTTTTTTATTAGGCGGTCTAAATGAAAAAATCGCAGAGCAAGCAGCTTGGCATTTACGTTATAAGTACAAAAATGTTAAAATAGCAGGGCATGCAAGTGGTGGCGAAGTGGAATTTAGAGAAGGCAAGTGGCAGGCAAGTGATTCCAAGCTTTTAAAAAAAATTACAGATTCTGGAGCAGTTATAGTATTTGTAGCCTTTGGATGCCCAAGGCAGGAAAAATGGGTATTTCAAAATTTAGATAAACTTCCAAATATTAAATTAGCAATGACAGTAGGAGGTACTTTAGACTTTCTAGCAGGCGCACGAAAAAGAGCAGTATATGCACTAAGAAAAATTGGATTGGAATGGCTGTGGAGACTAATAATTGAGCCTACTAGAATAAAAAGAATTTGGAACGCAACAGCTGTATTTGTTTGGAAAACTATCAAGTGGAGAATAAGGTACATGTTTGTGTACAGGCAGAATGTAGCAGCATTTATAGTAAATAAAAACAACGAAATATTTTTACAAAAAAGAGCTTACTCAAAAGATGACCACTGGCAAATGCCCCAAGGAGGGGTTGATGAAGGCGAGGAGCCAGAAGAAGGCGTTAAAAGAGAAGTACAAGAAGAAACCGGAATACATAATTTGGAAATCATCGGACTTCATCCAGATCATCACACTTACGAGTTTCCAAAAAAATGGCATAAACTTAACAACGGCTACAAAGGCCAACAACAAAATATTTTTTATTTAAAATACACTGGAGATAATTCAGATATAAAACTAGATAAAAGAGAGGCAAGTGATTATTCCTGGGTATATATAGATGATGTAATTGATATGATATATGAAAAAAGAAAAGATATGGCACAAATGGCAATAGATGGATATAAAGAAATAACAAATTCTAATAATGACGAAATCAAATAACAATGTAAGAGTTCGCTTCGCACCAAGCCCAACTGGCACACCTCATGTTGGGAATATTCGTACTGCTTTATTTGCGTGGCTATTTACCAGACATCATAAAGGAACATTTATTTTAAGAATAGAGGACACAGATCAAAAAAGAGAAGAAGAGGGCAGTATTGGATCTATATTAAATGCTTTAAATTGGCTTGGTATGGATATAGATGAAGGTGTGGTTAAGGTAGGCGAGGAAAAAGGAGACCTAGGACCTTACACTCAGTCAAAAAGACTTAAAATTTATCAAAAATATACCAAAATGCTAGTAGAATCTGGACATGCGTTTTATTGTTTTTGTTCTGAGTCTAGATTATCAGTGTTAAGAGAGTTGCAAGCTCAAGAAAAAAAACCTCCAAAATATGATGGCTTGTGTATTAGATTAGATCCAGAAAAAGCAAAAAAATGGCTTGCGGAAAAAAAGAGCGCAGTAATTAGAATGAGAATTCCACATTCTGGAGATACTAAATTCATTGATGCAATTAAAGGTGAAATAAAAGTAGATAACAGTAATATAGATTATCAAGTACTGCAGAAATCTGATGGATTTCCAACATATCACTTAGCTAGTGTGGTTGATGATCATTTAATGGAAATCTCGCACGTTTTAAGGGCAGATGAATGGCTAGCATCTACTCCAAAGCATGTTTTGCTGTATCAATATTTTGGATGGGACGCGCCAGAGTTTATTCATCTTCCAATCATCTTAGGGCAGGACAAAACAAAACTTTCCAAAAGGCATGGAGCAGTTTCTGTAATGGAGTATAAAAAACTTGGATATTTACCAGAAGCATTGGTAAACTTTTTATCTCTTTTGGGATGGAATCCAAAAACAAATCAAGAAATCCTTTCGCGCGAAGAATTAATTAGTCAATTTGATGTATCTAAAATAAACAAGAACAGCCCTATTTTCGAAACACAAAAGCTAGATTGGATGAACAAACAATATATTAAAGCTACTAACCCAGCAGATATAGAAAAACAGATAAATGAACTAAGCGTGCTATCTGAAGAAGCAAAAAACTTTTTGCAAGATGAGGGGGTTTTTCAAAAGGCAATATTACTTGCAAAAGACAGAATGTCAAAGCTAACAGATTTTGAAGGTATGGTTTCTTTTTTGTGGAAAGAAAATTTAGAGTATGACCCTAAAATTCTTTCTTCAAAAGACTTGGATGAAGAAGAAACTAAAACAATATTAAATACTTCTTTAGAAATCATAAACGCAATTAAAGAAGAAAATTGGGAGGAGGAAAATCTTCGTAAAACCTTTATGGATTATACAGAAAAGAATAATATAAAAAGAGGGGACATGCTATGGCCTTTGAGAGTAGCTGTTACTGGCTTAGAGCAATCTCCTGATGTTTTTGGTGTAATGGATATTTTAGGAAAAGAAAAATCAATTGCAAGAATAAGTAATGCTGTAGAAAAATTACAGTAGACTCCACATATCATACCTATTTTAGTATATTTTACGAAAACATTCCATATATCGGGGAGTTAAGTGAAATAAGCTATGAAAATAACTAAAAAACAAATTACTCAGCGCTATAATGACCTATGGAAGGATGCTATCGGTAGCTTTGATAATGGTATATGTGATGTTGATACTATGATTGACGACAACACTGATACAAGACGAGGTGTCACATTATTATTTAGACCCAATCTTAAAGTTAAAAAACAAATCCAACTTTTTTTATCAGAATTTGATAAAATTGAATCTGGTCAATATCTTTATCCAGAAAGTGGTATCCACACAACAATCTCATCTATAATATCAGCTCATGAAAATTTTTCTTTAAATCAAATTAAATCAGAGCAATATGTTTCCGTCATAAAGCAATCCTTGAATAAAATAAGCCCATTCAAAATTGAATTTACAGGCGTAACTGCATCACCTTCTTCTGTAATCATTCAAGGATATCCACTAGACGACCAACTTCAATCACTACGTGAACAACTAAAGAAAAATTTTCATGCATCAGAATTACTCCAAAGTATTGATTCACGATATTCATTAATAACAGCACATAGCACTGTATTGCGTTTTCGCAAGAAACTTACACAGCCAAAAAAAGTTGTTGATCTATTACAAAAATATCGTGAATATAATTTTGGTATATCTGATATAAAAAAAGTTGAATTTGTTTTTAATGACTGGTATCAAAAAAAGGAATTGTCTCCAATAATTGAATCATTCGAACTAAATTCATAGCTTACATCACTTAACACTGAATATGCGGTTCAGGAAAAAATGAAAGTTTAGATTTTTAAGGTGTCATTTTTCCTTCTCCCAAATGGCGCTTCGGATAGCAATGATTGATGGTATCTATTCTGTGCATCTAATGATGACGCTCCTGCGGATTAAGACGGCGCCACTTCGCATATTCAGATACGTT
>CAZXOU010000030.1:0-9511 GCA_964642355.1 uncultured Gammaproteobacteria bacterium | reverse complement strand
CCAGGACCTCCACCTTATAAGGATGGCGCTCTAACCAGCTGAGCTATACGCCTAGCCAAACAATACCGCAAATTCATGTAAAAATCAATTCTTGCTATTTGTGATATAATGGGGTAAAGAACACTCATGAATCCAAAATTTCCCAATATTAACGCATTTCCAGCGCTATCATCTTTAATAAAAGAATACCCCCAAACAGAGGTATATTTAGTAGGCGGAGCAGTACGCGATATTTTGCTTGGTAAAAAAGTGACTGACTTGGATATGTTAGTAAGAAATATCAAAGGAGGTGATTTAGAAGAATTTTTAGTTAATCATGGACGTGTTGTTTTTGCGGGAAAACGATTTGGTGTTTGGAAGTTTAATGAAATAGGAAAACCAAAAGATGAAATTTATGACATTGCCTTGCCTCGCACAGAATTTTCCATGCATAAGCAAGGAATTTATCAAGACTTTGACATTCAAACTGATTCTAAACTTCCGGTAGAAGAAGATTTAAAGCGTAGAGATTTTACAATAAACGCAATGGCATATAATTTGGTTAAAGAAGAGCTTATTGATCCTCATAACGGCCAAGATGACCTTAAGTCTAGAATTATTAAAACCGTTGGATTACCACGCGAACGGTTTCAAGAAGATTATTCTCGCATGCTTAGAGCTTTAAGATTTTCTTTACAACTTGATTCTAAAATAGAGCAAGAAACTTTTGACACTCTCAAAAAAATGATCTCTAACGTAAATAACGAAATAGAAGGAAAGCGAGTTTTGCCTAATGAAGTGGTTTCTGAAGAATTTCTTAAATCTATGAAGCTTGATGCAGTTGCCACATTAGATTTATGGGATGAATCTGGGGCGCTAGAAGCAACAATACCAGAATTATTAGAAATGAAAAACTGCGCGCAACCTGAAAACTGGCACACAGAAGGCGATGTATGGGTTCACACGCGTTTGGCCTTGGAAAAACTAACTTCTGTAGAGTTTAAAAAAGAATTTAATGATGATCCATTAGAACTTGAACTGGTTATAGCAACGCTATTCCATGATATTGGAAAACCATATACACTAAAAACTACAGAAAAAGACGGAGTTGATAGGATCAGGTATGATGACCATGATGCAATGGGCGCAAAACTAACCAAAGAAATACTAGAACGTTTACGGGCTTCTTCATCTGATGCAGTTGGGATCAACATCAATCATGTTGTTTGGATGGTGCAAAATCATATGCTTTTGGTGCATGGTGATCCAGAGACAATGCGACCAAACACAATAGAAAAATATTTTTTCAGTTCAAAATGTCCATCCAGAAATTTTCTTAAGTTGCTATATATAGATGGTTTAGCAACCATTGGACCAAATGGAAAAGGGTTCACTGGGAAGTATGAACAAATATGTCGCAGAATTTCTGAAATTAAAAAGAAAACAAACAGCCATGGTACAAAACTTGCCAAACCTTTAGTAAACGGATAGGATATAATCGATATTCTTAACCTAAGGCCTGGAAAGGAAATAGGAGAAATGCTCGAAGAAGTAAGAACCAAACAGCTTACAGGTGAACTTACCTCAAAAAAACAAGCCTTAAAATATTTACAAGATTTATGAAGATAACAATTAAAGAACAAGATACTACAACTCGTTTGGATAAATTATTATCTGAAAAACTACCAAAAATTTCAAGATCCTTTATCCAAAAGCAAATAAAGGATGGTTCTATTACCTTAAATGGCGAGCAAACTAATGTTAAAACTAAACCAAGTGTTGGGGATGAGATTGTTATTACAAAAACCGAAGTTGATAAGCCAGATATCAAGCCTGATAGCAGTGTTGAATTTAAAGTAGTCGAGGAGACAGATGATTATTTGATTATAGATAAACCTGCTGGCTTAGTAGTTCATCCAGCTGTTGGAGTTAATGAGCCCACGCTTGTAAATGGATTACTGGCTAAATATCCAGAATTGAAAGAGGTTGGCGAGGATGAGTTACGCCCAGGAATAGTTCACAGATTAGATAGAGATGTATCTGGATTAATGATAGTTGCACGAACGCAAGCAATGTTTGATTCACTTAAAAAACAATTTCAAGAAAGAACTATTACAAAAATTTATACTGCCCTAGTTCATGGAGTAATAGATGATGAAGATGGAACCATTGATACTCCCATTGGACGATCCCTTTCAAAATCTGGTAAGATGGCAACACATCCACACTCGCAAAAAAATGAAGATGACAAATCTAATGATCGTGATGCAATAACAGAATTTGAAGTGCTTGATAGAATCAAGAATTACACTCTTTTAACAGTAACTATTCGCACTGGTAGAAGTCATCAAATTCGCGTACATCTGAACTCTATACAATATCCTGTTGTAGGAGACACGCTTTATACAAACAAACAAGTAAAACAAAAAGATCTTGGCAGAATATTCTTACATTCATCAAAACTTGGTTTTGAAAATCTTGGCGGAGAACAAAAGGAATACGAATCAAAACTTCCAAGCGACTTACAAACTTTTCTAAAATCTATATGAAGCGATCAACAAATTTAGTAATAATTTCTGGCCCTTCTGGCGCTGGCGAAGACAGCATAATAGAAGGAATGCGTGATCGTGGAATTCCAATTGAGCGTGTTGTAACAAGCATTACAAGGCCAATGAGAAAAGGAGAAGTGCAAGGTAAGGCATATTATTATATTTCTCACGAGGAATTCCAAATACTAGAAGATAATAACGATCTTGTAGAAAAAGCAATTGTGTATGGAGACAATAGAGGCGTCACAAAAAAAGAACTTGAACGAGTTCAAGCGCAAAAAGACAAAGTAGGTATATGGAAAATTGATTTTAAGGGATTAATTACTGCCAAAAAAGTATTTCCAGATATTTTATCTATCTTTATATCTGCTGATCTAGATGATCTTATCAATCGCCTTAAAAAAAGAGGTGATGATGAAAAAACAATAAAAGAGCGTACAGAATATACAAAAGAGTACTTAAGCCATGCTGATGAGTATGATTACACAGTTGTAAATGCCGAAGGAAAGCTGAATGAAGCTATTGATAAGACAATTGAAATTTTGAAAAAAGAAGGCTTAGTTGACAATATTGAATAAATCAACTAGTATCTATCTATTATGCCTACAACAAATTCAGCTAAAAAAGCACTACGCAAGTCCAAAAAGCAAGCTTTAGTTAATAGAATCCAAAAGAAGAACATCAAGGAAACCATTAAAAAGATTCACAAAGCTTTGGACGGAAAAAACGTAGAAGAAGCTCAAAAACTCGCGGGAGACGTTGTTAAGCTTTTGGATAAAGCAGCAAAAAGACGACTAGTACACGGAAATGTAGCAGCTAGGAAAAAATCCAGAGTGTATAAAGCTATCTCACAATTGAATCAACCAAAACAGTAAACAAAAGCTTTGGCTCGCCTTTTCCTGTTTTAAGAGCACTATCCAAACGAACTAAAGCTTGATAAATAGTTTTAAGTTGATTGATAGTAAACCTACTCGCCTGTTGGCGGGTTTTTTTAACTACAAAAGGATGAAGTTTCAAAGTAGATGCTAATTCTGCGTCAGATCCTTCGGATTGGTACAAAGCAATTAGTAATCTGAACTGTCTAAGAAGCATTGCAAGTAAATATATTGGCTCTGTGCCAAGCTGTAATTGTGTTTCTAGCATATCTAATGCTTGCTGTTTGTTTCCTAAGCTCATTGAATCAACAAACTTCCAAATATCATCTTCTAACTTACCTTGAGTATGCTCTTTTATATCTTTGAGTGTTATAGTTTCCTCAACCAGATTTGATAGTTTGCTTACTTCAGATTGAGCACGCCATAAATCAGCAACACATATGCTTGCAAGCTCGCGTACGGCTTGGGGTTCAATTGTTTTACCTAAATCCCGCGCCATTCTTGTAATCATTTGCTCTACAACCCTTGGCTCTGGCGCTTTAAACTCTGTTGCAAACTTTTCTTTTGCAAGCTTTTTAACTAATGCTGATCTTTTATCAACTGAACCAGTTTCATATACTATGAGTGATGCTGACTCTGGCAATTCAGAAAATTTTATAAATTCATTTAATGCCTCACGCAACTCCTTGTTGCTGACCAAATCTTTTGCAATAACAAGCTTTTTAGATGAAAACAATCCATCAGCTGTTAATGCGCTTACGATGTCCTCCCAAGTGGAATCTACTGCATCAAAAACTAACACGCTCTTGCCCTCTGGATCGTGCTTTGTTTTGAACTGATCTATAACTTTGTCTAGATACTGGCGAGATGAATAGCTGTCTTCGCCGTGGATGAATATAATCATGTTTAATGCGCCTCCTGCCAATTATTTCCCGAACAAGCCTCTGCAACAATTGGTACTTGTAACTCTGTGGCAGATTCCATTGTTTCTTGAATAAACTGTGACACTCGTTTTTCATCTTTTTTTGGAACTTCAAACACAAGTTCATCATGCACTTGCATAAGCATTTTAGATTCTGGACTAATTTTGCCTAATTCTTTGTGAATTTCTATCATTGCTAGTTTCATAATATCAGCTGCTGTTCCTTGGATAGGCATATTAGTTGCTAAGCGCTCGCTAGCTGCCTGTACTTGTTGCATACCAGAATTAATATCTGGAAGCTGTAAACGCCTGCCAAATTTGGTTTCCACAAATCCGCGAGACTTAGCTAATGCAATATTCTCCTCAATGAAATCAGCAACTCCTTTAAATGTTTCAAAATATTTATCAATAAATTCCTTTGCACGAGCTTGGTCCATTCCAGTTCTTTGGGCAAGGCCTCTTGCTCCCATTCCATATAATACTCCAAAGTTAACTTCTTTCGCGCTTCTGCGAATTTCTGGTGTGACTTTTGATTCATCTATCTCATTCATAAATGCTGCGGTATTCGTGTGCACATCTAACCCATCCTTAAAAATCTTTACTAAATTTTTGTCTCCAGAAAGATCCGCCGCAACACGCAATTCAATTTGCGAATAATCTGCACTGATGAGAACATTTCCTTTTTCTGGTATAAATGCTTTGCGAATCTCTCTGCCAAGTTCTGTTCGGATTGGAATGTTCTGAAGATTTGGATCGCTAGAGGACAAGCGTCCAGTAGAAGCTATAGTTTGATTAAAACTTGCATGCACACGTCCAGTTTCTTTATTTACTAATTCTGGCAAAGCATCTAAATATGTATTCTTAAGCTTTGCTAATTCTCTATGCTGCATTATTAGCGGAATAATTTCATGCTCATCTTTCATTTTTTCTAATTGGCCAGCTGCAGTAGAAAATCCTGTTTTGGTTTTGCCGATTCCTTTTGTAGATATACCAAGTTTTTCAAATAATATTTCTTTAAGCTGAATCGGAGAGTTGACGTTGAACTCACCACCGCTTAATTTAAAAATCTTTTCTTTAAGTTTTGCAATATCAGCTCCAACTGATTTTGACATATCCATCAAAAACTTTGCATCAATTTTAACGCCATTTTCTTCCATCTGCACCAACACAGGAACCAGAGGCATCTCAATATCTTTGAATAGATTTTCTAATTTCTCTTCTTTAAGTTGTTGATCTAATTTTTGAACTAATTGCCACGTATAATCAGCATCTTCTGCTGCGTAATCTGCAACGCGGCTGATGTCCACATCTGCGAGGGTTAATTGTTTTTTACCGCGCGGGCCAATAAGATCTGAAATTGGGACCATTTGATGTCTGAATTCCACAAAAGCGAGATTATCTAATGAATGTCCTCTGCCACTTGGGCGCAACAAATAAGAAGCAATCATAGAATCAAATTCAACACCTTGAACTTTAATTCCAGCTTTATTCAATACTTCAACATCATATTTAATATTATGTCCATATTTTTTTATTGATGAGTCTTCAAAAATATCTTTTAGTTCGCGAACGTATTCTGATGTAATATAATATGCCTCTCCAGCTTTCCAAGAAATTGAAATGCCAAGCATGTTTGCGGTAATAGCGCCTAAGCCATCTGTTTCTGTGTCATAAGCAAATGCTTTTACTCCTTGCAATGACTTTTTGAGTTTTTCTAACTTGTCTTTTGTGTCTATCAGCTCGTAACCTTTGCGAATTTCAAAATCTTCTTGTTCAGGTGAACCTCCAGCAGTAAATAATGATGCTTGGCCTTTTGCATCTTTTGCGCTGTATCCACCAAATACTTCTTGGACCCTATTGATTAAAGATCTGAATTCTAACTTGCGGAATAATTCTAATAAATCTTTCTGTTGGGCTGGCTTTACTTCCAGATCTTTTAACTTGAATGGCATCTTAATATCACGAACAATAGTTGCGAGCTCTTTTGAAAGCAATGCCTTTTCCTTGTCGCGAGTAAGCTTCTTGGCAACTGTATCCTTGATCTTGCCACCGCCTTTTTCTAAATATTTATAAATATCTTCAACAGAATCAAACTTGTCCAATAATTCTTTGGCTGTTTTTTCGCCAACTCCAGCAACACCTGGAATATTATCGCTTGAATCTCCGGCCAAAGCTTTGTATTCAATAACTTTTTCCGGACCAAAGCCATGTTTTTCTATTACTCCTGCTATGTCATAGGTGATAGTATCGTTGATGCCGCGCTTAATGGTGTATACGACAGTATCTTTGTCTACAAGCTGCAAAGCATCCATGTCACCTGTTACTATTATGGTTTTAAGATCATGAGATTGAGCCTGTTTGGCCAACGTACCAATAACATCATCAGCTTCATATCCCTTTTTCTCTTCTAATTTAAATCCAAAGTCTTTTGCCACATCCTTTATCATTGGAATTTGCTCGTACAATTCATCTGGCTGTTTTTGGCGTGTTCCTTTGTATTCCTTAAAAATTTCATGGCGAAATGTTTTTCCTGGGGGATCAAAAGCAACCACACCATAGTCTGGTTTAAGCTCTTTTATAATATTAAGCATTATTGATGCGAACCCAAAAACAGCATTTACGAGCTTGCCGTCACGCGTAGTTAATGGCGGCAAGGCATGCCAAGCCCTATGCAATAGTGCATTTCCATCTATGATTATGAATTTTTTTGCTTGTTTGCTCATTAGTATATTCTACCTTAAACACTATAAAAAACAACGCTAAAATATGGTATAATAGTCCTATGTTTGCATCACTTGAACAATGGTTTCTGGTATTTATAACTGGCCCAGGAGGATATGTTGGGTTATTCTTGTTTGGCGCGGTTGCCACAACATTAGTTCCCCTGTCACCAGAGGTCGCAGCAGTTGCAGTATGGAAAGCTGGCATGCCGGTAATTCCTACGATCGCAGTATTAACCATTGGAAACTACGCAGGAAATGTATTAAATTATTGGCTTGGCAGATTAGGCCAATTCTGGATTTTAGAAAAATATTTTCGAATCAAAAAAACGCGATTAGATCGCGCACATAGATGGTTCGAGAAATTCGGCCCACCTATTCTTTTATTCTCTTGGCTGCCGATTGTTGGAGATCCCTTAACCTTTGTTCCAGGAATTGTTAAATACGATTTTTGGAAATTCTCTGTTTACGTAATTATAGGTAAAATTATACGATACGCTGGGCTATATTACTTATTTGCTTGGTGGGTATAATTTGCGCTTAAGATTAACTATCCTGCTTTGAATTTCTAGAACAATTTCATCGGCCACCAAGAGTGAATTGCGCCACTCGCCCATAGGCTCAAATTTTTTGTTGATGAGTTTTACCATAGATTCTCTGACTCGCTGTAAAAAAGTTAATGCAAGTTCGTATCCGCGTATACTTGTTTTAATTTCCATAGCAATAATATCCTTGTCTGGGTAATCAAGAACTGCCTCATCCATATCTGCAGCATATGCAATTTTAGCTACTACCATGCACGCATTTATGGTTACTCGAAATACATCTGGATCTTTTCTGTTTTGGTGATCATAAATACTATGCCCAAGTTCATGTAAATGTTCTGACCATTTATCTGATTTCTGATATAATAAGTCATTTTCAAAAAACATTTCTAATTGCTCTATTTCTGGCTCTATCAGCAATGATTCATCTTCTGTATCATCTAGTTCTTCTGTAAATAAATCATCAAGATTATTGCGTGATGCGTTGTTATTTTTGTTATTAATGGCATTTTCAATTTCGTGCATGCGCTCGTCCATTCTGCGAATCATTAAGTTTGGGTCTTCTATTGCGTTAAAGTACTCATCAAAATTGCCTCGGAACAGCTCTTGCATTGCATCGTCATTCTCAAAAAGAGTTTTGTGCTGTTCCCGCACAATACTTCTCTCTTTAGAACTTAACTGATTTCGCTTTTGCGGGGTTGGCAAATTCAATTGCTGCACAGAAAACATATATGGATTATTTTTTGTGTTAGCGAATTTTTCCAAAAGTTTTATTTTTTGATTTTGCACTGACATATTACTGCTTTAGAGATACATCATATAAAATTTCTTCTAAGCGCTTTAGATTGCGCCTTGCATCATCTCGCTTTTGGCGAAGCTGTCCACGTAGATTCATCTGTAATAAAACACCAAACAATTCTTCTGTTGCATCACGATATGTTTTAATAGATTTAAGATTTCCCTTAGTTACCCCCAAAGTTGCAGCACGAACTAATTCACCTGTTAAATCAGACAAAGCTCCAAGTTGCTCATCTGCAGAAACTGTAAATCCAATTTTAGAAGGTAATGGTTTATTTTGCATTACACGAAGAAGATAATTAGCCTCTAAAAATTCTTCTATTGCTGATTTAAGCGACCCTTCGTTTCTTAATCCCTCTTTCTCTGCATTTTTTACCATTATCTTGAGTTCGCGCTCAACACCAATAAGTGCTTTTTGGGCTTCACTAACTTCTCCTCTATGTAACTTAAAAATTGCGTGTTTTGATTCACGCAATAACGAACTTGTCTCACGAATTATCTTTCCGCGCCCAGAATCTGATTTCTCTATTTGGGACTTTAATTTTTTGATGAAAGATTTAGATATCATATATAAGGACTATAGCAAATTTTGGCAAAAAGAAAAGCGTCTCTGAAATGATTCAGAGACGCTCAATAAAAAGTGCAACCTGTGGCTATTTTACGTGTTGCGGTAGCATAGCCGTGGGAATGGCCATAAGACCATAATACCCGTCATCACGGGGATCCCACCGAACCATAGAAGCGCCAGAAATATTGGCAACTGTCACACCCGGCTTTCCGTCGGAAGTGAGCAACCTGCGCGCGGCGGATTCAGCACCATTACGTGCGAGAGATGCGCTCCGAGCTTTGCCCTTTCCAACAGCAAAGGTGACTTTTCCATCTTTTGATGCCCACTTCGTTCCGGCCAACTTATACCAATCTTCTTGGACAGATTTGACATTTTTTGCCCAGTTGGCTTCCTTCCGTGCAGTGGCCAAACCAACCGCCGGAGTTGCCAACACTCGGACCGGCATGCCAGTTGTCGAAGACGACACTTTAGGCTTCTCAACCAGCCCGAGGTCTTTACGAACTGACCGAAGGAAGTCCTCCAGCTGAGCTCGTTTTACCATTGCATCGGCACGAG
>CAZXOU010000029.1:0-9896 GCA_964642355.1 uncultured Gammaproteobacteria bacterium | reverse complement strand
AATTCCGACAGTAATACTATTTATTAATACTTTTCTTTGCACTACAAAAAATGGTATACTATATCTAATGCTTAAAAAGAAAAATATAGAAAAACAAAAAACAATATTAGGAGCACTCTTTGTTGTTGTTTTTGCAGTTAGTTTTGTGTTAGTTGTTGTTGAACGCAATAAACTAAACGGACAAGAAATAGATGGCTTTGGTGAGTCTGCGCTCACAAGAGCTGTGCGTGGTTCTTCTGCAAATAGATCCAACGAAGAAGCTAATTACAGGGCTAGTATATTAGAGATAATACCCCAACTTAATTTTTCTATAGATCAATTAATTGGTGGTAATAATTTTGGCGTACAAAAAATAAATAAATTATACGAAAATCTTCTGAAATTGAATACGCCAGAACCTTATCAACAATTACATATTGATCTTGTTGGCATAGCCTTAGAGGCTCAAAAAGTTAGCCCAGACAGTGATTACATAGCAGAACAAAGAAGGTTAATATATGAGCAATATCCTTGGTTAATTAACTCGTCACACCCATGAAGATTTCAAGTAAAACAGGCATTGTATTAGGTACTGTTGGAATTATTTTTTGGGCATCTCTTTTTGTGCTATTTTATATGAGTCCAAATGAATATGGCACTTATGCAGAAATGGATTTTGGGAAAGCAAAAGGAGAATCCACAGAAAGGTTTAGAATCGCAAGTGATGATATATTATTAACTTCAAAAAGGGCCAATATTGCAGGTGTTACTGATATAATACTGTTGGTAAGGAAATTTGGAAGCTTAGACACTACTCTCTACATAATTCGCGGCCAAGATAATCTTATATTTGAGCAAGCAATTTCATCAGATTTTAGTGAGGTTTCGTGGGATAAGGAAAATAAACGATTTGTTGTTACAACAAGTGACAATACAGATAGTTTTTGGCTAACTTTAGATGAAAAGGATTATATTTTAGTACCTGCGCAATAGTCTTTACTTATGTTTTCTATTATTGGTTATTGGGTAGTATTAATTAGTCTTCTGGCAAGCTGGGAAATGGTTTTGTTGCAGCCAGAACGCATATTATACTGGTTCTATATATGTTTGGTTAGTTGTGGATTATTAAGCTGGATGCTAATTAAAGAACGCACAACCTGGAAGCATATTCTTGTTGACAGGCTTTCTTTTGTAATATTTTGCACAGGTGTATTTTGGTGGATGCTGTGGTTGGATTTTTCATTAATAAAATTTGCAGTTCCTGTTATTGTTTGGGCAGCACTTGTATATCTTTTAAGGGGCATACAAAGCACAATGCATACAAGCAAATTAAGCTTGGCACTGTTTTTTAGTGGCGTGTTCTTTTGGGGAACAATCAGTTATGGCTTGTTAACTGTTATTGGGTGGCCACTTTGGCAAACTTTAGTTGTTTTTTTGTTGAGCTTTGGCCTTCTTGCTGCTGGGGTTGTTCATAATATTAGCGATGATTCAAATAAGCAGATTAGAGCTTGGTTATTATTGCTTTTACTTGGGGTTGAGTTTTTTTCAGTTGTTGCATGGCTACCTTTTACAGAAGTTACACTTTCCTTGATTCTGACAATCTGTGTTTTGTTTGTGTATGATTTAGAAAAATATTATATAAATCCAGAATTTATTAGGAAAAATATAATAACCAAAAAAGTAATATTATATACTCTTTTTTTGGCCATAATACTTATTTCTACTCCATGGCACTAAAATGACCAATATTAAGCAATTTGGTTTTTGCTGGACAAAGTCGTTTAAATTTGATTTAATCTGTAACACTTAGGCACTATATTCGTCTTATATTATGAGTGGAAAATTAAACGACAAATTCCTTCTAGCAAGCAGTATAGCTGGTGATGAAGAAGCTTTTGGCAAGCTATATGATCGGTATTTCGATGAAATTTTCCGTTTCATTGTAATGCGCGTTGCAAGTAAGGAGGAGGCACAAGATATTGCTAGCGAGGTCTTTTTGAAGACTTGGCAGTATGTTATGTCTTCAGACAAACAAATTGATAATTTTCGTGCACTTCTATACAAAGTGGCAAGAAACTTAGTAATTGATTTTTACAGAAAAAGTGGTAAAGAGTTGGCAATATTTGACGAAGATCAAATAAAGCAACTTATTGATGAATCTATTAATCTAGAAGAAGAGTTAGTTAAAAAAGATGACGTGCGTATAGTATTCTCTGCTCTTAGCGAGCTAAGTGAAGATAGTAGAGAATTAATTCTTATGCGATATGCCCAAGATTTGTCTGTTAAAGAAATAGCAAATGTTTTAGGAAAAAATAATGGAGCAATTAGAGTTGCATTACACAGAGCAACTAAACAGTTAAAACTTGTACTAAAATCTGATACATAATATGAGACTAGGAAATTACAAGAAAGCCTTAAGTAATACAACTTCTAAAATATCAGCTGATGAGGATTTTAAAGATTCATCCCGTGGTGATATTTTGGCGCAAATCAGAAGCTCTAAAGAGTGGCAAACTTCAAATAGTTCAAATTCTCAAAAGCTAGGTAATAATTTTACAATGGTTTTTGCTCGCCATGCATTTAAACCTCTTTTGGCTAGCTTTTTAATATTGTCACTTATCTCCTACTCATCAGTTGTAACTGTGCAGGCTGCAAAAGCAAGTTTGCCTGGAGATACATTGTATCAAGTTAAGCTTGGCATAGAAGATGTGCAAGTTGGTTTAGTTTTTTCTGAAGAAAAAAAAGCAGAGCTTGAGGTTGAGTTCGCTGGAAATAGATTAGAGGAAGTACAAGAAATTATTTTACTGGACCAAAGCAAAGAAGAGACAAATCAACTAATTAGTCAGGCAATGGAGCGCTTTAATGATGATCTTGGATCTGTTCAGGATAGGCTTGTAAAGATAGAAGAAGAAGAGGCTTCAGAGGAAACCGTATTAGAAATTTCTAAATTAGTTAATGATAAAACAAACGAATTAACTGATAATTTGCTTGAAATTAGGGAAAAAATAGTAGAAAATGAGTCTATTGTAGAAGTAGTTGAGGAGCCAGTTGCAAGAGAACCTGATGTTTTAGAAGAGGAGTTTATAGCTGAGGAGTTTATAGCTAAAGAAAAGATAGAAGATGATTCTACAACAGAAGATCAGGCAGAAGAAGCCACAGAAGAACCAGAAGATGGTACAGAAGAGTTGGATCAGCAAGAAGATGTTAGTGATGTATATATAGAGGGCGCAGATCTTGGGTCACAGGATAGTGAGGATATTGCCATTCTTGAGACTTTAGATGTTGCCTTAGATATTATAGATGAAACTAATATTAAGTCCTTAGAGGTTTTTGTTGAGCAAGCAGCTGATTCTGATTCTGAAGAAGTAAAACAAGAGGCAGTGGAAAAGATTCAGGATAAAATTGAAAAGATTGAAAAAGATATTGTTGAAACAGAAGAAAAAATTGAATCAGTAACTCATGCTAGTGGGGCTATTGGTGATGAAGAAATTGCGGTTGTTCCGGAAGATGAAGAATCTCAAGAGGTGGATGCTGAAGACTTATCACAAGTTGAAGCAGCTGAAGATGGCGAAGAATCTTCAGAAGCTGAAGCCTTGGAACCAACAGAGGAATTATCAGATGAATTAGATACTGCAACAGAAGATGAGCTAAGCGCTAATGAGGAATCTGAAGCTGTGCCAGAAGTAGAAGAGCCAATGACAATTAAAGATGTTATAGAAGATACGCAGCCAAAACCACAAGAAGCGCAAGATGCTATAGAAGAAGTAAAAAAGTTTATTGATGAGCAAAATACAGATAATCTTGATGAGGCAATCGCAAAAATATTAGAAGCTGAAACCATTGTAAATGAAGCAGATGATGCAATCGAAGGCGTGGAAGCGCAAATCAAAGAAAAATCCGTCCAAGACGGATCCGCCTCGGGCGGAGAAGGTCAGGAAAAATCCGATCAAATTGAATCAACAGAAGAAGGTGAAGTTTTGGGAGATCAACATGAAATTATTGAAGAAACCACAAAAGAAGATGGATTGTCAAATGAAAATAGCACAGAAGAGTTGGATAATGGCGATATAGACACTGAAGAAGTTAGTGTCAAAGAAGGTGAAAATGTAGATGCATAGCAAAGATTAGGTTTTAGCTAATATTAGCAAAAATGTAGCAAAATACTTGATGTGGATAATAATATTTGCTATACTAATTGTTGACAAATAATAAGAAATTGCTATAAATAGATGTATATTTGTAACAGAAATACAACAACTTTCGTCAAATAAAATAGCTGCGAATTATGCGAAAAATGCGAATTAAGCACAAATGTGCAAAATTCGTACATTTCGCATAATTCGTAGGAATTTATTATTATAAACAGTAAGTAAATAATGTTCTTGGCCGGTCGCCGAGAACACTAAGTAAGGAGAAGCTAAATTATGAGTGACCTATTAAAACACTCTAAAAAGGTCCTGTCCGCAACCTTAACAGTTTCCACAATTGTGTGGAGCGTTGGTTTGTTTGCGCTTATGCCAGCACAAGTTGGCGCAGCTGCAGGCGACTTAATTAAGACGGCAGGTGATCCAGCAGTTTATCTGGTGGATGCAGATGGTGTGACTATTCACCCATTTCCGCATGCAAACGTGTACACGTCCTGGGGATTCCCAGCAGACTTTAGTAGCACGTTTACCACAGATCTTTCTGGATTTTCCGTTGGGAACGATGTCGAGTTCCGTGACGGCGCATTAATTCGAGCATTAGAAACACCAGCAGTGTTTGTAGTATCTGGCGAAAAACTTCGTCCAGTACTTTCGGCTGAAGTGTTTGAAACACTCGGATACAATTATGATAACATTACTTGGTTGCCACAGTCTTTCTTAGACAAGTATGGCGCATCCGGTGAAATGGTTAGCTCAACAACTACTCACCCTAATGGTACGTTAATTAAGTATGCTAGCTCTTCTACTGTATATTTGCTTCAAGAAGGTGCAAAACGTGCTTTTGCAACTAGTGATGTAATTGCAGTAAATGGATACGCAAATATTTCAGTAATTACTATTCCAAGTTCCGAAACTTATGCTGATGGATCTGGAATTGTTGTTAAAGAATCAAGCGCAACAGTTCCTGATGGTGTTGGCAGCGCTCCTGCAGACACAACTCCTCCTACAGAAAATCAGCCAGTTGGATCTGGTTTGACAGTTGCTCTTGCTAGCGACACTCCAGCAGCTTCTACTATATTAGATGACTCATCCTTTGATACTACTAGTGGTGGTGGACAAGCATTTGTCCCTATGGTTAAACTTGCTTTGAGCGCAGGAAGCGATGGAGCAGTTACAGTTACAAATTTGAAGTTTAAGAGAAGTGGAATTTCTTCTGATGCTGATATTGCTTCTATTTACTTGTATGATGGTGATAATCTTGGAGATAACTTACTTGAAGAAAGCACTTCATTCTCAAGCGGAGTTGTAAGCTTTAATGATCCTACAGGTATTGTTACGGTTCCAGCCGGAGGCACTAAATATCTTATGTTACGTGCTGACATGTCTGGTACTGTAGACAGCGGTAAGACTCTTAGCTTTAATTTGAATTCAGCTTCTGATGTTACCACTAATGGTGCATCTGTTTCTGGATCATTCCCAATAACTGGAAACACTCACAGTATTGCTCAGGCAGATGATTTTGGATACGTTACTATTGCAAACGTATCTCCAACTGCAGCTTCTACTGTAAACCCAGGAACTGTAGATCATGAATTGTGGAGATTTAGCTTAGTAGCTAGCGACCAAGATATGGAAGTTCGATACTTGAAACTTTCCATGACTGGGTCAGCAAATAATTCTGATGTAGCAAACTTCAGCTTAGAAGTTGCTGGAGAAGTACTTGGAACTGTTGATGCTATGAACGCAAATGACGAAGTCGTGTTCGACCTATCTAGCAATCCATATGAAATTGAAAAAGGTAAGACCAAGAATGTAAGCTTGTATGGAGATATAGTAGGTGGTTCAAACAGAACAATTCACTTGCAATTACAAGAAATGTATCATGCAAACATGTTTGATTCAGAATATAATGTTCTTACAAAGATTAATAGAGCAGATTCTTGGTCAGTAATTGAATCAAACAGTGCTATAACTAATACAACAATTAATGCTGGAAGCTTAACCATTAGCAAGTCCACTGACTCACCTACTGGCAACATTGCAGCAGGTGCAACAAGTATTGTGTATGCTAGGTTTGACTTTAAAGCAACTGGTGAAGATGTACGAATCAATAATTTGACCGTATCTACAAGTACTGCTATTGATGAAGGAAAAGTATACTTTGATGGTTCACAAGTTGGATCAACAGCAGACCTTAACACATCAAACCAGTATAGCTTTGGAACTACATTGGTTATTCCTTCTGGGGAAACCAAGGTAATTGAAATCAGAGCTGACGTAGAAGATCAAAACGGAGCTGATCTTGCCGCTGATACAACAGTGCAAATTAGCTTAACTGCTGGTTCGTCTAATGCTCGTGCGCTTTCTTCTTCAACTTCTATTAGTACTGGTGGAGTTTCAGCTAATACTTTGACTGTAAAAGCAGGAACCCTAACAACTACAGAAAACACAGCTTCTATTGATGCTACCTCTTCTAGTCCTTCTGGTGTTAAAGGCGACGCAAATGTTCTTATTGGATCATTTATCGTTAAAGCAGGAAGCGGTGAAGGTGTAACAATTACTCAGATTACTCTGCAGGATGATGTTGTAACAACTGCTGGTTCTTCGCTTGCTGACACATTCCAAAATATGCGTCTAGAATCTGGTGGACTAGCAGACATGAATGGAAACTATGCAGCTGGAACAGCAATTGGTGACACTAAAGGAACATTGACCGATACCGAGAACACAACCTATAATTTTAATCCTTCACCAAACATTAAGCTTGATGCATCACAGCAAATGACAGTTAATGTGTACGCAGACGTACTTAACTCTTCTAGCAGCACGCAGCTTGACACAGTTAACGGAGACACTGATGGTATTGTATATCCTTCAACTGTAACTGCAACTGGAAACGACACTTCTGCAGACGCAAGCGACTCTAATGGAACTGGTTCTGGACTTCAGAATGTATATCTTGCAACTTCTGGTTCATTGACTGTAGAAAACGTAGCTGCATCTAACCAGGCTAGAGCACGCATCGTAACTGCAGGGTCAACTGATGTTGAACTATACAAGTTCCAGATGACTGCATTAACAGAAGATGTTGATGTTACAAGGTTCATTATTAGCGATGCTATTCTTTCCACCTCTCTTGGTGCTACACATGTAAGTGGTAAGTCAACATCTACATTCTACAACTTTGAATTATGGGATGGTGGAACTAGAATTGCTGGACCTACATCTATTACTTCAAGTAGTTCTCCAACTGTAGGAGGATACATAGACTTTACTTTACAAGCTTCTACTCCTTACCGTGTAGATTCTGGAGCACAAAAGGTAATTACCTTAAAGGCAGATGCAACTGCATGGCCTAATATGTCTTCTGGGTCAACACATACGTTCTCCTTGCAGACAAACCCACTTGGAGATGCTGGAAGCACAAGAGCAATTACTGCTCGCGGAGCTGGTTCATCCACTGCTGTAAATGGCCCAACTTCAGTTGCAACAGGAAGTAAAATTACTGTTCGAAGAGCATACCCATTGGTAGAACGATTTGCACTTGGAGACATTGATTATGATGGAACAGTTGATGACGCAACTATGGATGATTTAACAAGTGGACAAAATACACTTGCTAGATTCAAGGTATCAGCTGTTGGCGGTGAGGTAAGGTTAAAGAAGATGGTATTTGAAATCTCTTGGACTGACACTACAACCTCAACATTAATGAAGATTGATAACTTTAAGGTGTATAGAAATGGATCTCCTCTAAGCAATAGCACTACTTCCGGAACAGGCGAGTTCGTTATCTACGATGGACTTGGTACTGCTGATACCAACCGCTTGAGCGGTGGTACAGATGGTGATTTGCAGCTTACTGATCCGTTTATACCTACTTGGTTCTCCGCAGCTTCTGCTACTTCAACTTCTACGCGAGCCGTGTTGCTCTTTGGAGCAGATGACGACTTTGACGCAGTACTTGATAGTGGTATAGGTGAGGAAATAATTTCCGGAGGTGGATCTAGCACCTATGAAATTAGGGCAACTGTTACTAACCCACACCAAGGTGCTTCAACAGACGCTGACAGTATTACGGTAACTCTATTGGGTGATGATGGGCAGACCCAGCCATTAAGTGGTAACTTGGCCTTTATGGCATCTACGGCCGCTGGTGCTTCATTGGGTTATCGAAACGGAGTTGTCTCTCTAGTCTCAACAATAGACTCCGAGGTAGCAGGTACTGTTACTGGATATAACTTCCTATGGTCTGATTATTCAGAAGATACTAATCAGCATACCACTTCAGTTGCAACTTCAACTGGAATGGGATGGACACATGGATACCAAGTACCAAGCTCATCAGCAGCTACAACATTTATTCCACTAGACAACTGGTCACTAACTAAGTAATCTCGCGTGAACTCGCTAGATTAACTAGTAGAACTAGTTAAGGAACACCACCCCCCGCCATTAGGCGGGGGGTGGGTTGTTTTAAGGCTATTTTTTGGGTACTATTACTTACATATGTTAGCAACAACAGGCTCAACAATTAAGTTATCAAAAATACTTCTATACATTATTCCTGTATTGCCTTTTGTGTTGTGGGCAAATATCTCATTTCCTTATGTCACTATTCGTACTTCTGTATTTAGAATTATAGTAGAAATAGTTGTATTGCTTTTGCTTTATTTATTAATCACAAAACGAGCGCAAATACAGGGATTTAAGAATAATTTTTTTGTTTGGATCTTCGGAGGTTTGGTAAGTATGGAGATTATCTCAGCATTATTTGGAGAATCACTTTTATTTAGTTTGTTTGGAGACTTAGAACGCATGTGGGGGATTATTACAGTTCTTCATTTGTTTATATTTTATGTACTTTTAAGGATATTGTTTGGAGAGCGCGAGTGGAAAATATTTTTCCATACTTCTTTTGTAACCAGTATTTTAGTAAGTGTTTATGGAATTGTTCAGCATTTTCCAGATGTTTTCGGAATACGACTTTTTGAGGCTGGTGCAAGCCGTATTCCTAGTACACTTGGAAACCCTGCTTATGTTTCTATTTATCTATTGTTTAATATTGCTTTTGCTTTGTATTATTTATTGCGTGCGAAAGGTAATATTAAATATTTCTATATCATTACTGCATTAATTGCTTTTTACGCTTTTACATTAACTGACATTCGTGGTGCCTATATTGGTTTTATAGTTGGACTTGGTTTTGCTATGCTCGCTTATATTTTTCTTGGAACTAAAAAGAACCTAAAATATGTTTCTGCTGCAATTATAGGTGTTGTAATTATCGCGGTCGCTGCAACATTTGCATTTCCAAAAAATAATACAGTTCGGAGTATTGGTCCGCTAAAAAGGCTTTCTACTATAGAGTTAGCTGACGAGAGTATACAAACAAGATTTATTGCATGGAATATTGTTTGGGAGGGATTTAAGGAGAGCCCTATTTTGGGAGTTGGAATGGAAAATTTTGATATTCTATTTAATGAATATTTCCCAGCAAGATATTACAACCTCGCAAAAACAGAAACTTACTTTGATAGGGCTCATAATCAATTTCTAAATATACTTTCTGAATCTGGAATTTTTGCTTTTCTATTTTATTTGGGATTTATAGTATTTATTGGTTTTTATCTTGTAAGGGGACTAACAAGAGGTCGTTTTACTGTTTTTGAATTTATGATTTTTTCCGGTATTAGTATTGCATATTTTGTGCATTTGTTTTTTGTGTTCGAAGATATTAACTCATATATAATGTTCGCGGCCTTCTTGGGA
>CAZXOU010000028.1:0-10658 GCA_964642355.1 uncultured Gammaproteobacteria bacterium | reverse complement strand
ATTAAAAGAAATAGGTAAAAAAATAGAAGTTTCGTACGAAGAATTTTTAGAAAAAATTAGCAATAATAGAAATATAGACGAAGAAGACAAAGAGGCCTTACTTAATCCTGAGCAAGGCGCAGTAAAAATGACTCCATTAATTGATAATGTACGCGCATTTGTTGCTAGGCTAATTGTCCAACATAGTGGAGGATATGGGTCACGATCGTAGGTATTTCGTTCGCGAATTTTACCATCTCTTCCATGAATAAAAACCTCGCCACCACCTTGATTGATAGCTGTTTGCCTTGCAAGTTGAAAAGCCTCTTGCTGGTTATCTGAAGTCAAACTGTCTGTTTCCATTTTTTCTTGACGGATAGCCCAATTATTATGCCCGCGATATACAACATGTTGATTTGCCATATTGGTTTTGTGTTAATTTTAATTTTACCCTCCCAACAGCGACCAAATCGTTGGTTCAGCTATTGTATTTTGACATAATGAATTAATATGTCAAGTTTTCTTACATTGCTTGTATCTTTTTATTACACATGTTATTATAACAAATAGGTAAAAACATCTATGGCCGATGGGTGTTGCTCAAAAATACAAAAAATAAAATAATATTTATGATTACTAAAAAGAAATTAGGTAAAAAAATAAGAGGCCTCAGAGATGATCTTGATTTATCCCAAGCAGATTTAGCAAAGAGAATAGATGTATCTCGTCCCGCGGTTTCGCAAATTGAATCAGGAGATAGATCTCTTGAGAGCGATGAATTAGCATTACTGTCTAAGATTTTTAGTATTTCTATAGATGACCTTCTTGAGGTATCCGAGTATAAAAAGACAAATAAAATTCACACCAAGCATTCTGAACCAGACGTAAGGATATCTGTGCCAAAAATTAACAAAAATAAATTTAAGGAAGTTATTTTGTATATATTAGAACAGTGCGGAGCAAAACCAAATATAGGAGAAACTGTTTTATATAAGCTTTTGTATTTTTCTGATTTTGATTTTTACGAAATATTTGAAACACACTTAACTGGAGCGCAATATCGCAAAATAGCACACGGACCAGCACCGTGTGAGTTTACTGAGGTGGTGTCTGAGATGATTAATAGCAAGGAGATAAAAAGAGACACAAATGATTATTATGGAAAGTCACAAAAAAGGTATCTACCATTAAGAAAAGCGGACTTAACTAAATTTCAAGCCAATGAAATAAAAGTTATAGATGATGTAGTTGATCGCTTGTCTGACATGAACGCTACGGAAATTAGTGAGTATTCTCATAATGATATACCGTGGGAAGTAGCTCAAGATAATCAGATAATGAACTATGAATTAACATTTTATCGAAAACCAGCATATTCTCGCAGGAGTTATGTTTCGGATATGTAAACATAACTATGCACTTTGAAGAAACAAAAGAATTTAAAAAAGAGTTTAAAAAGTTATTAAAGAAATACCGTACTTTGGAATCTGATTTTGTAACCCTGAAGGAATTTTTATCAGTGTACCCGAAAGGATATGATCCGAGAATTGTTAGAGTTAGTAATGTTAAAGTTGTTGTTGAGATTTATAAAGTAAGACACTTTCCTTGTCGTGCATTAAAAAATAGAGGGTCTCGGAGTGGTATACGTGTTATTTATGCATATAAAGAAGAAGATGGTTTAATTCATTTTAGTGAGATGTATTACAAAGAGCGTGATAATAGCGATTGTGACAAGCAAAGAATTTTAGATTATTTTGGTTAAAAATATGCCAGCCACAATAATAACATTTGTCATCGGAATCATCATCGGTTTTGCAATCGCTCGCATCACATCAAAAAAACCCCAGGCATCCGCCGGGCAGGCAACCGGAATTGGTAAATCCATGCAAGCTCAAATTTCAGCCAAAGAGGAGAGGAAGGAGCAAATCATCACATATCTCAAAGATAATAAAGAGGCTACAAACAATGACATCGCCCCCCTTCGCTCCGAGTACGGAGCTACGGAGGGTAAAAAAAACACAATCGCGAATAACGAAGTAGAGAAATTGCTTGGAGTATCAGATGCTAGCGCAACTAGGTATCTTGATGAGTTGGAGAAACAAGGGAAAGTTGAGCAGATTGGCAAAACAGGGAAGCATGTGAAATATCAACTAAAATAATCTAACGGCTCAGGCGGTTGAGCCGTTAAAATTGTTACCTTTTTTCCAAAAAATCATATATAATAGTATTAAGATAATTAATCAATAAAAAATATGCCAGAAGGATTAACTTCAAGCGGAAAGAAATTTGAGATTCAGCCTGAAAAAAAATTTCAAATTGAGGAAACAAGAGAAGGCGAAACTCAAGATACTAGCATTCGATTTGATAATGGGAAAATAAACGCTGATTTTGAATTATCTAAGTTCTTAAAGTTTCTTGAAACAGAAAAAGGCATTGAACGTGAGGTTTTAACTCAAGTATCTGAGTCATTAAGTTCTTATGCGGACGAAATGAAGAAAGCTTTAGAGGATGAGAATGTTCATTTGGGCTCAACAGATTTAGCTGCAGCGATTGAAGATAGGCTAATACCTATTATTGAAAATCGTGCTTCATCCGAAGAAATTAAAGAACATATTCAAGATATTTCTTAGTAGTAATAAAAAATATGAGTCCATATAAAGCGCTCGTTATTATACTGCTTTTGATATTTACTGCTGGCATGGCAAAGGGAGTTTCTGATACTTTGCAGTTTCATTACGAAAAAAGTGTGTTTGCAAATATTCAGAATGAACAGTGGTGGAATCCTGACATTAGCTGGAAAAACAAATATCGCGATTATGATAATGGCGATACGCGGGAGGCATATCTTGGAAGCAGAACTTTGTTTGTATGGTTAACTGATGCTTGGCATTTAGCGCAAACAATCGAAACTTTGGGATGGGTTTTGGCTTTGCTCGCGATTATTAGGTTTGGTTATCTTAGTATTAGGAATAGTTGGAAAACAATAGGAACCTTTTTTGTGTTAAGTCTTTTGGCATTTTATAGCGGCTTTATGTTGCTGTATGGATGGTTGTTGGTGATATAAGGTGTTTTCAAAACGGGTGTTTAAACTTGTTCCGGCATCTTAGGCAATGTTTGCCTTTTTAACCCTTTAACGCCGCTTGTGTTTTTACCAAGCCTTTTTTTATTTGACAGAATAATAATATATAATAGGATACTAATATCGTCCTTTTTCCTCATAGCAAAGGCAGATGAGATGAAAGATTCTGAAACAAAGATGACACCGTTCTGCAAAGCAGATGATTGTGTGGAGGCTGGTATAACAACCGGGTATTGTCCTCGACACTACCAGCAGGTTCGAAGACATGGCATGCTAACTCCTGAGAGGGAGCATGGGAAGCGCGATCCAAACCGAGTTTGTCGTGTAAAAGGATGTGAAGAACCAGAAATAGCAAAAGGACATTGCTTCCGACACTACCAGCAGGTTCGAAGACATGGCAGGCTGACTCCAGAGCGAGAGCGTTTGTATAAGAGAGAGGGATGCAGTGTGCCCGGATGTGAAGCTACGCACAGTGGTAGAGGGTACTGCAAGCAGCATTATATGAGTAAGTATTATAACCTCGTGGTGGAGGCTAGGAAAAAAGAGGCAAAAGCCCTATTGCTAAAGTAGCAAACAATAGGGAGTAGCAAACAAAGCCTTGGACTAGAAGTATTTAGGTCCATGGCTTTTTTTAATGCAAATTATGTGTTTTTTTGCTATAATACATTAAGTTATGAAGGTAATCATCACAAAAAACTACGAGGAAATGAGCGCAAAAGCCGCTAGATTTGTTTTGGCTCATTTGTGGCGTAAGCCAGATATAGTTTTAGGTTTGCCAACTGGATCAACACCTATTGGAATGTACGAAAATTTTTCCGAAGCTTATAACCAAGGCAGAGCAGACTTTTCTAGAGTTGCAACTTTTAATTTAGATGAATATGTTGGGTTGGGTCAAAAAGATCCTGATTCCTATCACTCTTTTATGAGCAAGCATTTGTTTAATCATATAAATATTAAAAAGCAGAATATACATATTCCAAATGGAGCAGCTAAAGATCTTGCAAGTGAATTAGAGCAATATGAATCAGATATCAAAGATTATGGAAGAATTGATTTGCAAGTACTTGGAATTGCCCCAAATGGACATATTGGATTTAACGAACCTGGAACAGAATTTGCAGCACGTACGCATATTGCAACCCTTACCCCAGAAACAAGGCGCAAAAATGCCAAGCATTTAAAATCAAAAAAAACTCCAGAAAGCGCAATTACAGTAGGTCTTGGAACTATAATGGAATCTAAAAAAATTGTACTAATAGCAAGTGGAAAAGATAAAGCAGATGCAGTCGCAAAAACAATAGAAGGAAAGGTGAACAAAGATATTCCAGCATCTTTGGTGCAGTGGCATTCTGATGTGACTGTTATTTTGGATGAGCAAGCAGCTAGTAAGCTTAAAAGAGATTATGCTTCTCCGTTTTTGTTTGATGAAGGAGATGTGGAGGTTTTGACTGAAAATGATTTGCCAACAGGAAAGTTTATTTCAGTAATTTCTCCTCATCCAGATGATGCATCAATTTCACTTGGGGGAGTAATTGGAGCACTCTCAAAACGAAATCGTGTTAATACAATCATAATGACAACAGGATACAGAAGCGAGGTAAGTGGGTTGCGTCCAGATGAGGTAATCAAAATCAGAGAAAGAGAAGCAAGAGAAGAATCAAAAATACTTGGGAGTAAACCAATATTTATGCGATCAAGCTTTTATGATGCAAAACATTCTCAATCAGCAATGAATGCAGATGTTGCAAAGCTAACCAGTCAATTTAAAAAAACAAAGCCAGATATAGTGTTTGTTCCTCAAGCGCATGATAGGCATCCTACACACAGTGCAAGTCGCGATATTGCATTACGTGCAATAGACAAATATGTGGGAAGAAAAAAGGATTCTGTTCAAGTATATAATTACGAAGGCTTGTGGAGCTTATTCGCAGAAGGGGAATTTAACACAGCATTTGCCTATGATGAATCTTTAATGAAAAAAAAGATTCAAGCAATCAATGCGCAAAAATCTCAACTCGCAAGAACTCGTTTTGATGTTGCAGCAAAATCTTTAGCAAGATTGCGAGCATCAATTGTGCCAGAGCAAGCTTTGGTTGGGTATGGCGCAAAGGCTCCTAAGCTTGGAAAGTATTTTGAATTATTTGAGGTAAATGCTTTGTAATGATACAATACTGACAAATTAACCTATTGAATTATGCAAGAAACAATGAAAAAAGTATTTGAACTAATCAACAAAACAGGAGATAGATGTATAGTTGTATCGCCTGATACAGATGAAGCTTTTGTCATTCTCTCATTACAAGAGTATGAACGCTTAGTTATGGGAAAAACAGATATTGTAGATTTGAGTGAAGATGAGCTTCTTGACAAGATCAACAGAGATATTGCAGTGTGGAAAAGCCAACAAGATGACGACCAAAACGTAGATTTAATGCAAAATACAGGAAAACAAGAATTTGATTCAGAAAATAGCGAATTTGGTGAAAATATTGCTAATAATAGCCAAAATTTTGATGAATATAGGCATTGGGATAAGGATTCAGATGACCCAGAATTAGAGGAAGAACCATTTTATTTTGAAAAAGTATAGTAAGACTTGCATTATTCTAGATTTCTGCTATAATTTTTAAGTTATTAGCGACGTAAAGCGAGAGCAATGGAAGCATTTATGCTTACATTGCCGAGCCGAGGAGCTAACATTATTATATAATTTATTAGATTTAAACACTATGGCAGAACAATTCGACCGTTCTAAACCCCATGTAAATGTGGGAACCATTGGTCACGTAGACCATGGAAAAACAACTCTTACAGCAGCAATGCTTAAGGTTCTTGCAACTAAAGGCTTAGCCGCAAGTGACAAGAATGTAGACCAAATCGATAACTCTCCAGAAGAGAAAGATCGTGGTATTACTATTGCAACAACTCATGTAGAATATGAGTCAGAAAATAGACACTACGCTCACGTTGACTGTCCTGGTCATGCTGACTACGTAAAAAACATGATTACAGGTGCCGCTCAAATGGACGGTGCTGTTCTTGTAGTATCTGCAACTGATGGGCCCATGCCTCAGACTCGTGAGCATATTTTGCTAGCTCGCCAAGTTGGTGTGCCTTATATTGTTGTATTCATCAACAAAGTAGATCAAGTACAAGATGCAGAATTAATTGACCTTGTAGAAGAGGAAATCAGAGACCTATTAAAGAAATATGAATTCCCTGGTGATGATACACCTATTATTCGAGGATCTGCTCTAAAAGCATTAGAAGGTCCAGAAGATGAAGCAAATGCAAAACCAATTATGGATTTGATTGCAGCTTTGGATGAGAACATTCCAGAGCCAGTTCGTGATACTGAAAAGCCATTTTTGATGCCTGTAGAAGATATCTTCTCTATTGAAGGACGCGGTACAGTTGTTACTGGTAGAATTGAAAGAGGAATAGTAAAAGTTAACGAAGAAGTAGAAATTGTTGGAATTAGAGATACATCAAAAACAGTTATCACAGGTGTAGAGATGTTTAACAAGAACTTAGATCAAGGACAAGCAGGCGATAACGCAGGTTTGCTCCTGCGCGGTACTAAAAAGGAAGATGTAGAACGCGGACAAGTTCTTGCAAAAACTGGTACAGTAACACCTCATACAGAGTTTGATGCAGAGATCTATATTCTTTCAAAAGAAGAAGGTGGCCGACATACTCCATTCTTTAAGGGGTATAAGCCGCAGTTCTATATCAGAACTACAGATGTAACAGGTGAAGTAGAATTACCAGAAGGAACAGAAATGGTTATGCCAGGTGACACAGTTAGCTTAAAGGTAAAACTTGGTGATCCAATCGCATTAGAAGAACAGCAAAGATTTGCTATTCGAGAGGGTGGTAAAACTGTAGGAGCTGGTGTGGTAACTAAAATAAGTAAATAATTTTGTATATATAGAGACGCCCTTTTGGGCGTCTCTATAGTTTAAAAGACATGGCAGAACAGAAAGAAAAAAAAGAAGAAGTAGCACAAACAAACGATACTGCAAAACAGCGTATTCGTATCAAAATTCGTGCGTATGATAGTAAGATTATAGATCAATCTACAAGAACTATTATTGATACAGCAGAACGCTCGGGTGCCGAAATTTCTGGCCCAGTACCGCTTCCTACAGAAAAGACAAAGTACACTGTAAATAATTCTACGTTTGTGCATAAGACTTCTAAAGATCAGTACGAAATGCGAGTGCATAAGCGCTTAGTAGACATACTAGAGCCAACACCAAAAACAGTTGATTCACTTATGAATCTTAATCTGCCCTCTGGGGTAGACATTGAAATCAAGATGTAGATTAGGTCATGGCCAATGATGTCCCGCAAGGGTGACAGTTGGCACTGATGGAAATCTATACAGGAGTTTAAACTTTTCCTAGTTAACTTAAATACAAATTACAACACTTGTTGTTTATGTATTCTATTTAGTAAAAGTTTGAGCTTCTAAGCTCAATTTTTTTAACCCTAATTATGAAACTACTTTTAGGCAAAAAACTAAACATGACCCAAGTGTACGCAGAAGATGGGAGTGTAATTCCTGTAACAACAGTTAAAGTTGGTACTGGTGTTGTGACTCAAGTAATGAACCAAGATAAAGATGGTTATACTGCTGTGCAAATGGGATTTAGCGAAGGAAGCAAACATGTTAATAAGGCAATGGCTGGTCATGTTAAAGATATGGTTAAAAGTCCTAAGCTTCGTGAGTTAAGAGACGAAAAAGTAGATCAGTTTGAAGTTGGGCAAAAGTATGATCTTTCTAGCTTTGCTGTAGGGGATGTTGTGGCCGTAAGCGGTGTATCAAAGGGTAAAGGCTTCCAAGGTGTAATCAAAAGACATGGATTTAGCGGTGCAGATGCAAGTCACGGAACAAAGCATCACGAGCGAGCTCCAGGCTCTATTGGTGCAACAGATGCAGCACGCGTATTCCCGGGTAAAAAGATGGCCGGTAGAATGGGTGGTAACAGAACTACTGTTTTAAATTTAGAAATTGCTGGAATTGATTTAGAAAAAGGTATTGTAATGATTAAAGGTGCTGTGCCAGGTGCACGCAATGGATTAGTTGAAATCCGAGCAGAAGGTGAAATGCAGGTTGTAGGTTCAGATAAAAAAGATGACAATTCAAATGAAGCAGAAAAGTCAGAAGAGAAAAAATAATTGTAAATTATAGATCATTTTTGTGGTTTATAACTTGCGATTATTGCAAGTAAAAAAACAAGTTCAGCTTTTTACCATTGCCTTTGAGTATGACCGCATGCGCGCAATGACTAGTGAAGAGGCTGATAAGATACTTTAAATGGCTTCTGCTATTGAGGAGCAGATTATCGCTCTAGACCCTACTCAACAGCCTGAGTCTGATGTAGCTATTTCCGATAGTGCAGAGTAGCAAACCAACATAGACCCTCATGATCCCGACCAAATCGCGGAGATGTAAGCTATGGCACGGGGTTGTCCTTGGATGACCCCGTACAATTTTTACATAAATCATAGGTTATAATCATTTATAGTTTGCGATGTATGGCAAAAGTTAAAACATACAATTTAGAAGGAGTAGAAACAGGTTCAATAGACCTGTCTGATGGCGTGTTCGCAGAAACTGCATCATCTGATCTTATGTACCAAGTAGTTCGTGTTGCAGAAAACAATAAACGACAGCCTTTGGCGCATGTAAAGACAAGAAGCGAAGTGCGTGGTGGCGGAAGAAAGCCTTGGAGACAAAAGGGAACAGGACGTGCTCGTCATGGATCTATTCGTTCACCTTTATGGCGCGGCGGTGGAGCAACATTTGGCCCACGCAAAGAGAATATCACCAAGCTATCTATTCCTACAAAGATGAGAAAGAAAGCAATCAAGGCAGTATTTACTGATCGTATTAAAGAAAACAAGCTTCTTGTTTTAGAAGATTTGAAAAAGCTAAAAAAGCCTTCAACTAAAAAAATGTCATCATTTTTTACAAAGATGAAATTGTTATCAAAAAAAGTTTTGTTTATATCAGACGAGGGCATGGAGCATGCAATTTTATCTTTGCGAAATATGCAAAAAACAAAATCAATTCGTTTAGAAAATATAAATATTTTGGATTTAATGTCTTTTGGAACAATTTTGATTAGTAAAGATTCTATAGAGAAGTTAACTGAACAGCTCTCATAATCATATGTTTAATTTTTTAAAAAATCCATTTAAAAAAGGCAAGTCCGATGCTCCTCGCAAGTCTGCGCAAAAAGAGCTGGAAGATCAAAAGGATGAATCAAAAAAGTCTCCAGTTAAAGTTGCAGAGAAAAAGGTGGATAAAAAATCAGAGCCAAAGAAAGAAGAAGGAAAAAAAGGAGAGAAGAAAACAAATCTAGAAGCTGGATTTGGAATTATTTTAAAACCGCATGTTTCAGAAAAAACAGCTAGAGCTGGCACACATGATACATATGCTTTTGTAGTTCACCGCAATGCAAACAAAATACAGATTAAAAAAGCTTTTTGGAAGATGTATGGAATTGAGCCAATTGGAATACAGGTTGTAAATACAAGCGCGCGCAAAGTTCAGTTTCGGAGAGTTGCAGGAGTAAAAGGAGCATGGAAAAAAGCTTATATTAGGGTTCCAAAGGGCAGTAATTTAGAAATATACGAGGGAGTATAATATTATGCCAGTTAAACAGTACAAACCAACAACTCCAGGAAGGCGTGGTGCAAGCGTATTAAAGCATGAGGTAAGTGGCAAGCAAAAACCTGCCAAAAGCTTGTTACGTCCTGTAAAAGGAAAAGCTGGTAGAAACAACACAGGCAGAATTACTGTGCGACATCAAGGCGGACAACATAAGCGAAAGTACAGAGTAATTGATTTTTATAATCCTATTTTAGATGTTAAAGCTCGTGTTTCTGGAATTCAGTATGATCCAAACAGAAGTGCAGCTATTGCTCTATTAGAATACCCAGATGGAAAAATTGCATACACTGTTGCAGTAAGCGGATTAAAAGCAGGGGATAGTGTTGAAGCTAGCAGAACAAAAGCTTTAGAAATTACCAATGGAAATAGAATGGCAGTTAAGCATGTTCCAGCTGGTATTACTATATGTAATTTGGAGCTAAGTCCTGGTAAGGGAACAACTGCAATCCGCAGCGCAGGTTCTAGTGCCACACTGCTTTCTATAGAAGATGATGTTGTGTCCGTTAAAATGCCAAGCGGAGAAGTTCGTAAGTTTAATGGCGAATGCCTTGCAACAATTGGAAAGATAAGCAATACTGATTGGAATTTGGTTAGGCTTGGAAAAGCTGGAAGAATGCGACACAAAGGTATTCGTCCAAGAGTTCGTGGTAAAGCAATGAACCCAGTAGATCACCCCCATGGAGGCGGAGAAGGAAAAGCGCCTATTGGACTTAAACATCCAAAAACTCCTTGGGGAAAGCCAGCAAGAGGAGTACCTACAAGATCCAAACACAAAGCAAGTGATTCATTAATTGTTAGAAAACGTAAGAAATAATATGTCTAGATCAGCAAAAAAAGGACCATATATTGACGATCGCCTACTCAAGAAACTTGAGAAGGTTGATCGTGATAGCAAACAGTCTATTAAAACATGGG
>CAZXOU010000027.1:0-10788 GCA_964642355.1 uncultured Gammaproteobacteria bacterium | reverse complement strand
ACGGTTTGCAGGTGAATCTAGTATAGCTATTATTGATGAGCTAAAAATGCAATTTGAGAATGGCGAATATCAGCCAACCGATGAAAAATTGTTGTATCTTTTATATGAACATGACATCGCTTTAGGAATTCCATTAAAAGAACAAAATGAGCTGTTCGGTGTTTTGGTATTAGGAACCAAAAAATCAGGTGATCCATATACATCCCGAGATTTGAATGTGCTGAATATTATTGCCGGACACGTAACCATCGCTATAAAAAACGCAATGCTATATGAAGAACAGAAGCAATTCGCAGCAACGCTCAAGCACGAAGTAGATGGTGCAACAAAGGATCTTCAAATAGCAAACAAACGCCTCAAGCAATTAGATCAATCCAAATCAGAGTTCCTTTCCATTGCAGCGCATCAACTCAGAACTCCTTTAACAGGAATCAAAGGCTATGTATCAATGTTCTTAGAAGGGGATTTTGGAGAGCTTACCCCAGAGCAAAAAAAGCAATTAGAAAGCATTTTCCGATCATCAGATAGATTAACCAGATTAGTAGGTGTATTCCTTAATGTTTCGCGAATAGAAACCGGAAGGCTTGATATAGATAAGTCAAAAACACAAATAGAAAAAATATTAGATGAAGTAGTAATGGATCTTAAAGGTCCTGCAAAAGAAAAGAATATAGAAATAACAGTTCAAAAGCCAGATGAGCATCTGCCGGAAATATTTGCAGACAGAGATAAAATGCATGATGTAATGATGAACTTGGTTGATAACGCGATTAAATACACGCCAAAAGGATGGGTTAATGTTAGGCTGTCGCGATCCAAATCACTTATTTCGTTTGAGGTGCGGGACAATGGAATAGGAATAGATCCAAATGAGATTGACAAGCTCTTCCAAAAGTTTTCGCGCGCCGAGGCTGTGTCTCGGGTTCATACCGATGGTTCTGGCTTGGGATTATTTGTCGCGCGCAAGATTGTTGAGGCGCATGGCGGACGTATTTGGGCAGAGAGCGAAGGAGAGGGAAAAGGATCTTCTTTCACATTTACTTTGCCTATTACAGAAAATGAAGAATAGAACCAGTTATATAACTAGTCAATAGTTGTCCACAAAATATTTTGCTTAATAATTAATATTGTGTTGTAATAACTGTATCTTTAATTAATTTTTTAAGAAAAATAAATATAAAATATATGGAGATTGATAAGCTTAATTGCGCAAGCTACAATCACCAGGCAATACGAGTAATTCGGTTGTATGTTTTAACAGCCGCCATTATAGTGGCTTTTTTGTTTACCTCAATTGCGCGCGCTCAAGATGAAACAGCAACAGATTCAAATGGAGATGGAGTAACTGATATACTAGAAGTAGGTGTTGTTCCGCAAGAAGTAATATCAGACTTTGAAGTAAGCCTTGCTGATTTAGAAATAGAAGAAGCAGGTATTCTGCCAAACAGCCCTTTGCACGCGTTCAAAAGATTTGGATGGGGAATACACGAAGCACTTACTTTTGATCCGATAGCAGACGCAGAGCTTAAGCTTAAGCACTCAAACCAATTCTTAGGCGAAGCGCGCCAGCTAATAGACGAGCAAGGAATAGAAAATATAAATCCAGGCGTGTTAAGCTCAACAATCAACAGATTTGAAAACAAGTTTGAAGATGTAAAGGAAACAGCTCAAGGATTAATAGACCAAAGAACAGATAATCCAGAAGCAGTGGAAGATCTTCTTAATAAAGTTACAGACAAACAAATAAAACATCAGCAGATTTTGGATAACATGGCAGAAGATGTGATTGAAATTAAACAAGAAGCAGTGGACCGCGGAGAAGAAATAGATGTTAGAATTGAGACGATAATATCGCAAGTAGAGGGCACAAAAGACAAAGCAATAGGTGATTTTACAGAGCTATTAACAGAAGTTGATGTAGAGCCAGAGAGAATTCGCGTGCGAATTGAGCAGACTTTAGAAAATCAAGGAGGCAGTGAATTCAAATCACTTAAGAATCTTGAGTTTCTTGAATCTATTCATAGTAAAGCTCCATTTGACATTCAAGAGGCATTAGATCAGGCAAAAAAGAACACTATTCAAAGATTTGAAATTCGCATTGCAGCTCTTCCAGAGGAAACTCGCGGACAAAGATTTGAAAACTATATTGAGCACGCGACTTTGGATGAAACGCGCCTTGTATCAATATTAGAAGAAATCAAGCAATCAACTGGAATTCCAGATGATTTGTTATTTAAATTAGAAGAAGCAAAAGAAATAGCAGTTCGCAGGTTTGAGGGCAAGTTAAGATTAATTGATGATGTAAGGGTAGAGGAAAAATACTTTAATAGATTTGATACAGATGATGTTGGAGATCTAATTGCAATGGAAGAATTTAGAAATAGAATGACTACTGGTTCAGAAGAGTTCAGATTAATGGAACAAGAGCACTCCGCTTCAGTTGATGGTTTTGTAGCAAGGTTCAGTGATTCAGAGTCACAAGGCCAGGCAGAGCGGTTCCAAAAACTGCAAGATGAAATGCTAAATAATCCATCTCCAAAAACATTTAAATTAATGAAGGAGCTAGAAGCAGAAGTTTTTGCAGATCCAGAAAAAAGGGCGTTTTTAGAGAATATGGAAACTGCAATGACACAGCAGTTTGAGACTCGTTTTAGGCGCGAGGGTGACAACTTTATGAATCGCATTACAACGCTTGATCCTAATGATATTGGATTTTTTGATGATTTTGATTTTGGAGATCCTTTCCGCGATAGATATGTTGAGCATAATGTGGACAGATTTAAAGACTATATGCAGGATGTTGATGATCCGGAGAATTTTGACAGATTCCACGAAAGGTTCTTTGATGTTGGTGATTTCGTAATCAACGAAATTAGGGATAGAGACCCAGGATTCCAGGATGCTATGCAGTTTAAAGTGCGAAAGATGGAAGAAATCCGCGCAGAGCAGGAGCGCGAGATCACAAGCGCGAGATTAGATTTTGAAGAACGTGAGATTTACCACCAATCATACAGGCTGCAGCGTCAAAAAGAAGATGAATTTTGGAACACTATAAATGATCTTCCTTGGGATGATTTTGATGCTCGCAACGCGCTTTGGGACGAAAAAATAAATGATGACTATTCGCGCGTGGATGCTAGGTTTACAGATCAAAAAAGGATTTTTGAAGAACGCATGACAAATGATCCTTGGTGCGACAGTGTATGCCAGCAGATTCAACTGCAGTTTATGGAGCAAGATTTGCGTCATGAGCAAGAACGCTTAGCAGATGACCTTTCCCGAGAGCGCAATAGAATTGAATTAGAGAAAGTTCAATTTGAGCAGGATAATCCTTTGGCAAATGTCTGCTCAACGCCGGAAGAATGCGATAATTATTGTCGCAATAACCCAGGAGTTAGAGGATGTGAGTGGCAAAGCCATGAACCAGTATATCTAGATCCAGACCCAGGATATATAGATTGTCCAGAAGGGCAGTATTACGACGGATTTAGCTGTGTGTTTGATCCATATTACCGTCCGCCAACTGATTTTAAAAATTGTGACCCAGGCTTTTTCTGGAACGACAGATTTGGATACTGTGAACCAGAATTTAGCTGTGCAAGTGCATACTTTGCGCCTCCTCGCGACTGTAACCCAGGTGAAGTGCCTCAACCACCTGCTCAAAATGATTTTTGCGGACAACCATCGTGTATTGCGCGAAATACAACTATTTGTCCTGATTTAAGCGTAATGATGCCGCTTTCATGTCCAGATGGACAAGTTCGGGAAATTGTTAAGGATGGACAAGGATGCGCCGGGTTTGGAGGGTGTGTAACTACTTGCAGCTCTGATGAGTATTGGGATGTAGGGGCAAATGGGTGTGTTCCAATTATTAACGAAGAATATTGCGGCGATAATATATGTAGTAGTTCAGAAACTTCTGAATCATGCGCAATAGATTGCGGTGGAACAGGCGGAACATGCCCTGCAAATGTATATAATGACTATACTAGCTCATATTCTTGCAGTTATACAGAATGCGCAAGCGGATGCCAGTTTGATGATACAGGGTGCGCTACTGGATGCTGGGAGGCTCCAACATGCTCATCAAATCAGTATAATGATTTTACTGAATCATCAATTTGTAGTTCTAAGGCATGTGCTAATGGATGTAATTATGATGGCTTGGGTTGTCCAGTGGGCTGTCTCGCAAGCGGAGGCACTTGTGCAGATAATATATATAATAACAACACTGGATCATACACCTGTAATTACAGTGAATGTTCAAATGGATGCACATATGATGGTAGCTACTGTCCAATCGGATGTGCTGCTGTAATTCCTGAAGCTAGTGTATGTGGAGACGGAGTATGCGCAAGTGATGAATCAAGTTCAACATGCTCGGCAGACTGTGGAAGTACCACTGTAACAGATGTCTGTGGTGATAATATTTGTGGGAGTACAGAATCCTCATCTACATGTTCAAGTGATTGCGGAGGAACAACATCCTCTTGCGACTACGATTACACTTGTGAAACAGGAGAAGATCCTGTTTCATGTGCGGACTGTAGTTCAAGTACGGTGCAATGTTCTTCAGATGAATATTGGGATTCTGATGCAAACGGGTGTGTTTCTTCAACCGGCTCTGGAGATTATGGCGCGTGCACAGATTTAAGCGAAGGTTCGTGCGGCAGCACATCAAATTGTTGTTGGTATTCTGATTCCTCGTATAACTATTGTTATTATGATTCAATGGGTTGTGACATAGATTACGAAGATACTGCTTCGAGTAGTTATTGTGGAGATGGAACTTGTGATTCTGACGAAGATTCAAGCTCATGTTCAGAAGATTGCGGAGCTGTAGAGGGAGTATCAGTCAAGAGGGTGTTAAAGCCAGAATATAATCCATTTAATGTATTTAAGCCAGTTAAGCAATTACTAGGAATTTAATTATAAACTATGAAACTTGATATTGAATCAATAAATAATAAGCTTATAGCATCAGTAGTAATTGTAATGTTCTTAGTAATCGGCGGCGTATACGGGTATAGTGTCGCCTTATTAGAGCAAGCTAGGCAGACAAGTAATTTTGCAGAGTTAACCAATGCCCCATCAGAACAAGTGCTTGGTACTGGGATTAGTCCATATTATGTTAATCCGCTCAAATCTGTGAATGTAAAAGAAGTTGCATTTCCAGTAGCACAGTTGCGTGGATGCAGAAATTACGAAGAATGCAAGAATTATTGTGATGTGGAACTGAATTATCAAGCATGTTCTAGCTGGTCGCACTCTATTGAATAGTTTATATATTGACAAACACGATAAGGCTCACTATGTGGGCCTTATTTGTCATTCTGGAGTCCTGTACACAGGGCGATAGAATCTATTGTGTTAAACGAAATGGATTCTATCAGTCGGTGAGTACACCTCCTTCTAGAATGACATGAATGATAATGACATAAACACGTAAATCATGTATAGTATCTGTTAACTATGAAGAAGAATGTATACTTAGATCATGCCGCAACAACTCTAATTGATTCAAATGATTTCGCAAATACATCATCAATTCACGAGTTGGGGTATAGAGCTAAAAAAGAGTTGAAAAAAGCGCGAGAAAAAGTTGCTAAAATTTTGAATTGCAGCTCAAATGAAATTATCTTCACATCTAGCGGAACAGAATCAAATAATCTTGCTCTAAAGGGCGTCGCAGAGGCTCATAATTTTAAAGGGCATATTATAACAAGTGCTATTGAACATCATTCTGTTTTGGAAGTAGTTCATTATTTAGAGAAGCGCGGCGTCAAGATAACTATTATTGACGTAGATAAGTATGGCATGGTTAATCCAGATGATGTCATGTCCGCGATTCAAAAGGATACTTTTTTAGTATCAATCATGTATGCAAATAATGAAATTGGAACCATCCAGTCAATCAGTGAGATAGGAAAACTCGTTCAGAAAAAAGGAATACTAATGCACACAGATGCAGTCCAAGCTCCTGGGTTATTGTTGTTAAATATAAATAAGCTTCATGTGGATATGATGTCTCTGTCTGCTCATAAATTCTATGGACCAAAAGGAGTTGGAATATTATATTTAAAAAAAGGAACAAAGCTTGTTACGCAAATGCATGGCGGTGGGCAAGAGCGAGGATTAAGGTCATCTACAGAAAATATTCCGGGAATTGTTGGAATGGCAAAAGCTTTAGTTTTGGCAGAAGATAAGAGAGAAAAAGAAGTTAAGAGATTATCAAAACTTCGTGATTGGTTGATTGATGAAATCAAGAAGAAAATTCCTAATTCAGTATTAACTGGACATCCACAGAATCGGTTATCAAATAATATATCATTTTGTTTTCCAGGGGCAGAAGGCGAGTCTTTGGTTATGCGTTTGTCAGAAAGGGGATTTGAGGTTTCTAGCGGTTCTGCATGCACAACAGGGGACTTAGAACCTTCGCATGTGCTTTTGGCATGTGGGTTTGATGCTCATATATCAATTGGCAGTTTGAGAATCTCGCTTGGTAAGGCCTCAAACAAAAAAGATCTTGAGAGGTTTTTAGGTGTTTTAAAAGACGAGATCAATAAAATAAACTGAACACAAAATTAGTTCAGGATATAATATTATCTCACTAGTAGTATGAGTATAATTTTGGTATAATCACAGCATGGAATTAAGGCATTATACAAAGGAAGAGGTAGAAGGCAAGCGCGTTCTTTTACGATGTGATTTAGATGTTAAGGTTAATGATCGTGGAGTAGTTGATGAGTATCATGATCTTAGGCTAGAGCGCATAGTACCAACTCTTGCAGAATTATATAGTTTTGGAGCCCTGCAAATCGTTATAATCGGACACAGAGGCAGGCCAAAAGCAAAGCCAGATGGAAAATTGTCATTAGTGCCAGTAAGGGATAGATTAGGAGAATTATGCAATGCCGATGGTTTAGATGAGCCAATCACTTTTATAGATGATGTTACAGTAGATCCAAGCGCGCACCATGATAGTGATTTGATAATGCTAGAAAATTTGCGTTTTTGGTCCGGAGAAAAAGCCAAGGAAGGGCAATTTAGCAGTACAATAGCTCGCTGGGGCGATATATATATAAATGACGCTTTTGGCAATAGTCACAGAGATGATGCCTCAATGACTGGCATAACAAGTATTGTGAAATTATCATTTGCAGGACCAGAGCTAATACGCGAGGTTCGTAGTATAAATGGATTTTTAGAATCACTGCAAAAGCCATTTGTTGCCATACTTGGAGGGGCGAAAATAACAACTAAGCTTCCTCTGTTAAATTTTTTGGCCACCAAGGCAGATTATGTTTTGCTTGGAGGGGCTTTGGCAAATACAGTTTTCGCAAGCCAAGGAATGAATACGGGAAAGTCGCTTATTGAAGAATCTTTGCTTGGCGAGGCTAAAAAACTAACTTCAGAAAAGTTTGTTCTTCCAATTGATGCAGTAGTTACTGGCGGTAAAATAGTTGATATAGATTCAATTGGCGCAAGTCAGGCCATGCTTGATATAGGTCCTCGAACGATCAAAAAATTTGTACAGCAGTTGAAAGACGCAAAAACTATCCTTTGGAACGGGCCAATGGGAAAATACGAAGATGATAAATACTCAAAAGGAACATTTGAGATTGCGCACTACATGGCAGAGCACCAGTCGTCTAATAGCTTGTCTGGCGGAGGAGAGACAGTGGAAGTAATTGAACGCTTAGGACTTGTGGATTCATTTGATTTTGTATCCACAGGCGGAGGGGCAATGCTGACCATGCTTAGCGGAGAGGAAATGCCAGCCTTAGAAGCATTATATTAATATGGACGATTTTTCAATACAATCAATTGAATCTGGAGAAATACTGGATTCCAGAGGAGATCCAACAGTTGCGGCTACTGTAACTTTAACTTCGGGAGCTAAGGCCGCGGCTGCGGTGCCTTCTGGCGCTTCTGTGGGTAAATTTGAGGCGCATGAGCTTAGGGATAATAATCCAGAACGATATAATGGAAAAGGAGTGTTAAAAGCATGCAGTAATATAAATGTGATGATAGAGGAAGCCTTGATAGGTGAAAATGCGGAGGATCAAGAAAGAATAGACCGAATAATGATTCGTTTAGACGGAACTGAAAATAAATCAAAACTTGGAGCAAATGCTATTTTAGCTGTATCATTAGCAGTCGCTCGAGCGGTTTCTGTAGCACGTGCAATTCCTTTGTATGAATCTTTGCAAAAAACATTTAAACTTGATAATGCAAAAAAAATTCCGACTCCAGTAATGAATATTATTAACGGCGGCAAGCATGGAGACACGAATATCAAACTTCAAGAATTTCAGATTATTCCTGTTAAAGGAAAAAGCATATCAAAGAAAATTGAGATCGGCAGCGAAATTTTTCATCAACTTGGCAAAGAGCTCAAGAAGCACGGCCTAGATATAGATGTTGGGAATGAAGGCGGATATTCGCCAGATGTTAAGTCTATAGATGACTTGTTTCATATGCTTGGCAGTGCAATTATAGATTTGGGTTTAACTCCGGGCGTTGATGTTATGCTTGGGCTTGATGCTGCTGCTAATTCTTTTTATGATGAGTCAAGTAAATTATATACTATAGGCCCTCCAGACAAGGATTTAAACGCTAGTGAGCTTTCTCAACAATACGAAAAATGGATAGACAAATTTCATATAATGAGCATAGAGGATCCTTTTGGCGAAGACGCGTGGGACGATTGGGCGAAGTTTATGAGCAATACCGCTAAAAAAGATCTGCTTGTTGTTGGGGATGATCTTCTTGCTACAAATAAAATTAGATTGCAAAAAGGTATTAAGCAAGGTTCTATAAATACAATATTAATTAAACCGAATCAGATTGGTACATTATCCGAGACAATGGAAGTAATTGATCTTGCCCAAAAAAATAACATTAAGATAATTATTTCGCACCGAAGCGGAGAAACAAATGACGCGTTTATTTCTGACCTTGCGGTTGCGGTTGGGGCGGAATATATTAAAACAGGCGCTCCCTCGCGCGGAGAGCGAGTTGCAAAATATAATAGACTAATGGAGATTGAGAAGGGGATGGAGGATTAAAACTAATATGACACAAAACACTACAACAAGGGGGTCGATAGTACTTCTTATTTTGGATGGGTGGGGCATTGCTCCAGAGTCTGATTCCAATCCAATATCAAAAACCAAATTGCCGAATTTTGATTTGCTGTTTAGTTCTGGACAGAATACTAGATTATGGTCACATGGAGAATATGTGGGTCTGCCTAAAGACCAAGATGGAAATTCAGAGGCAGGACATCTAAATCTTGGAGCAGGAAGAGTTGTAAGGCAGGATGCTGTGACAATAACAGAGTCTATTACTGACGGCACTTTTTTTAAAAATCCAGCTTTTGCAGAAGCAATACAGCATGTTAAAAGAAATAACTCCAGTATTCATTTAATGGGTCTGCTGTCTGACGGACAAAGTGCGCATTCCACTCCAGAGCATTTATACGCTTTGCTCTCGCATGTGCACCGCGAAAAGCTTACAAATGTTTTTTTGCATATATTCACAGATGGAAGAGATTCGGGAATGCAGTCAGGTAAAAATTTATTTACCGAACTCCAGCATCACTTAAAGCCGGGACAAAGGGTTGCAAGCATTATGGGGCGTTTTTATGGAATGGACAGAAAAAATCAATGGGACAGGACTAAGCTTGCATACGATGCAATTGTAAATGGCATAGGCATTCTAGTTAAAGATCCTTTAGAAGTATTTGACAGTTCGTATGAAGCCGGCATATCTGATGAATATATTAAACCGCATGTCATGTGTGATAATAATAATAACCCTGTTGCCCTAATAAAAGAAAATGATTCAATAATTTCGTTTAATCATAGAAGCGACAGAGCAAGACAGCTTGCCAAAGTTTTTGTGCAGAAAGATTTTGTCAAAATGAACAAGGGCGCATTTAAGACTTTAGAACGGATAAAAAATTTAAGATTTGTAGCTATGAACGACTTTGGTCCTGATTTAGGCGACATATTGACTGCTTATCCAAGTACAGATTTAGCTCAGACATTGCCAATGGCTTTAAAGGGCAAAAAACAAATATATATTGCAGAAGAAGAAAAATATGCTCATATGACTTATTTTTTTAACGGTGGATATGCTGACCCAGTTGCAGGCGAAGAAAGAGTTCTTATTGATTCTCCTAATGTTAGAAAATATGACGAATCACCAGCCATGGGAACAAAAGATATTATTACTAGCATTTTAAGTAGTATAAATGAAGGAAAACACGATTTTATTGCGGCAAATATAGCAAGTTTAGACATGGTGGCGCACACTGGCAATTTTAAAGTCGCGCAAGATGCTTTAAAAATCGTAGATGTTGGTATTGGAACTATTATAAAAGCTTTGGAGGCAAAAAAAGGAGTACTTATGGTTACATCTGATCATGGCAATATAGAAGAAATGAAAGATCTCTCGAGCGGAGAACTTGATACGGAGCATTCTAAGAATCAAGTCCCTTTTGTTGTGCGTGGTCATAATGTAAGGCTTTCTGGATTACGCGAAGATGGCATTCTTGGAGATGTAGCCCCAACCATTCTTGATCAGTTTGGAATAAAACAGCCAAAGGAAATGTCAGGAAAAACTTTATTCAAACAATAAATTAGAAATGGATAAGAATATCAAAAATTTACCTTTAGTACTGCTTCTTTTGGATGGATGGGGAATTGCTGAGCCTTCTCGCGGTAATGCTATTACAGAAGCAAAATTACCTTTTTATAATTCCTTAATAAGAAATTTTAA
>CAZXOU010000026.1:0-10925 GCA_964642355.1 uncultured Gammaproteobacteria bacterium | reverse complement strand
CAATTCCTATAACTGCAGTTTTTATAGTTTGCTTTGCTTCTTTAACAACTTCCTCGTTGCCTGCAGATGTCATCCATCTTATGCCAGCCCAAAATAGCTGGATAAAGAATATTATGCCAACAAATCCAAGTAATACATTTATTATATTAGAGATAATTCTCAATACTCCTGTTTCACCTGCGTCCGGCGCTGCATCTGCATCACCCGAAAGTAGTCCTCCTGTTCTGGCAGTATTATCTAAAAATTTTAAAGCTTCTTTTCCCGCATCGCTTACCGCATGTACTGGTTCTAAAGCTATCACTGATCCTCCTAGAACCGTGAAAAAGATAATTGCAATTGTTGCTAGCCAGATTTTTTTGGGCATACACTAAGAGCTTTCTAGTTGCTATGATGCAGGCGCACTTGTGGCAGTGCCGAGATTGGTAATAACAAAGCTTGCAATTGCCCATGCTAAGAACACCACAGCTAATCCAATAACGGCTTGAAGCAGTGTTTTTCTTGCCTCTCCTACCTGCTCTTCATTTCCACCCGCAGTCATCCATTTAAATCCCGCAAACAGAATAATTACCACAGCAATTATTCCTAAAAAACCAAGTATAATATTAACCACTTGGGAGATGGTTCCCTTTAGATCATCGCTTTGCCCTACTTTGATATTTTTTGCATCTACTAATCCATAGGGATCTTCTGCTGCTACATATACTGGAGCAAGGAAGGTAAGCGACATAGTAAATGTAAATAAGCCTGCCAATAGCTTTCGTTTTGTTGTGGTGCGCATAATGATTTATATAAATAATTGAGTATATATATTATACCAAAATTACTTTTTTGAAGCAACAAAAAACCCTACACAAGGTGTAGGGTTTTGGTAAACGAGTTTTGTGTGAGCTAGTTTGCTGCTGCCGTTGTTGCTGACTGTAGATTAGATACAACAAAGCTTGCAATGGCCCATGCTGCAAATACTATCACAAGTCCAATTACACCTTGGTTGTTGCTGACTGTAGATTAGATACAACAAAGCTTGCAATGGCCCATGCTGCAAATACTATCACAAGTCCAATTACACCTTGTATTATCATTTGTCTTGATTCTGCTACTTTGTCTTCGTTACCACCTGCTGTCATCCACTTAAATCCACCAGCTAGGATAATAATTACTGCAACAATTCCCAAGAATCCAAGAATAATGTTGATAATGTTTGCGATTGATCCTTTTAGGTCTTCTGTTTGTCCAAGTCCAACATTAGAAAATGTTTCGTCTACATTATCTCCAAGTCCAAATCTTCTGTCAGCGTCGCTTGGGTCTGGAATTTGCGCACTCGCAACTGCTGGCAACAATAGTGTTGCTGCAATTGCACCTGTAGCAGCTATGGCAGTTGCCCTTGCTGCAAGTTTTTCTCGAAAGAGATGTGTCTTTTGCATAGTTTTTTGTTATTAGTTTAAATTAAAATTTTATTAGCAACTTTCGCCTTCTGTCCATGTTGCTAGTGCGCATCTGTCGCTACACTCATCTTCTGTTAGATTAGCCATACATTGTGGTCTTACTGCTTCCCCACATTGATCATCATCAGTGTCAACACATGTACCTGTAGCTACAACAGGCGCGGTTTCTGTGGTAGCGCTTTGCAGCTGTGAAATTACAAACGTTGCAATTCCCCAAGCTGCAAAAATTATTACTAGCCCTATAACTCCTTGCGAAACTGCTGATTTACCTGCTGCTGTTTGGTCCTCGTTGCCAGCAGAAGTCATTATTTTAAATCCTCCAAAAAGTATTAGTATAACTGCCAATATTCCCAAGAAACCAAGTACTATGTTTATAATATTTGCAATTGTACCTTTTAAATCATCTGTTTTGCCAATTCCTGTGCCTCTGAATTTTGATTCTGTGCCAAGTCCAAATTGTGCTTCTGCATCACTTGGTAATCTGCAAATTCCTGTGCAGTTTTCGCCACCAACTGCTGTGTCACTAGTAGCACAATCTTGTAATTTTATAGAAGCTGGTGGGCCTACAAGATTTTCTCTTTGGCATATAGTTCCTCCTCCGCATAAGTCGGATTTAAAGCTGGAAAAAATTTGGCATCCATCTCCTTTTACGGCCTTTCTGTCAACTGCTTTTGCATGAGCACTTTGTGGAAGTGCTCCAAGTATTCCAATGCCTATAATTGCTACCACTCCTAATGTAAGTAGTTTCATAAGAAGTTTATACTGTTGCGCTATATATATTATTAACAACAAAGCTTGCTATTGCCCAGGCCGCGAACACAATTACTAATCCTATAATTCCACCAGTAATCATTTGTCTTGCTTCTGCTACTTTGTCCTCGTTTCCAGCTGCTGTCATCCATTTAAATCCACCAGCTAAGATAATAATCACTGCAACAATTCCTAAGAATCCAAGTACGATATTTATAATGTCTGCAATTGTTCCCTTTAGGTCGTCATCTTTTCCTAATCCAATATTAGTGAATTTTGATTCCGTGCCAATGCCATATTGTAGTCCTGCACCTTTAACATCTTTACACAGCCATCCATTTGTATCTTTGTCTAGTACGCAAATTTCATCACCTGCTGCACACCCTAAATTGCGACAGTCATCTGCTACTAGCGCTGAAGCAGGTGCTGGGGCAACTACTAGTGTAAGGGATAGCATTGCAAAACCGCCAATTAAGGAGGCAATGATTTTTTTAGTAGAAATCATAATATTTTATAATATTTTATAAATAAATTACCCTCTTATTATACTAAAAATTAGCTTTTTAGTAAAAGATTGATTGTTGATAACTTGTTTTATACTGGAGTGATGATGATTTCCAGTACGTATCGAACCAGTATAAAGCTTGTAAACGCTACAAATAATCCAATAATTGCCCAAACAAGCGTGTCTTTTCCGGTTTTAACTTTTTCTGGATTACCCCGAGAAGTTAGCAATATAAATCCACCTACTATAAAAAAGAATAAGGCCGCAACGCTAATAGCCCCTAAAAAAGCTTTTATAAGGCGTCCATACAAAGCTGGAGGACCTCCGCTTGTGTCTCCTAGTGGATTAAGCGGATTTTTTTCTTCCGCAAGAACTTGGATCGCAGGTAGTAAAAATCCTAACATAATAAAGAGCAAAGTTTGGAATGTTTTGAAAATTTTCATAATATAATATTATTAAGTTCAAGGTGTATAATCACGGTTTATTAACAGGGTAGCCACATAATAACTTTGCTCCATCTTCTGCATCAGGGCATAGTTCTTCTTCTATTGGTTTTGAGAGATCATATTGCTTAACACATTTATATCCTTCATAAACAAGATCATAGGCTGCTAAGAATTCGCATGGATTCTTAACAACATCATCTTTGTTTGGGCCTCTAACAACTGTATGGCTTTCCACACATGTTCCACTTATACAGATTTTACTAAAATCATCCATGCATGGAGTGCCATCTCCCCAATATCTACAAATGCCAGTTCCTTTGTAAGTGCCATTTATAAACTCCCTTTCCTTTGGATGGGTTTTGTTGGTCTTATAATCCCAATTAGACACTCTAAGTTCTTTTGCGTCGCAAATGTCCCACCAAGGAACTTCAAGAAAATGTGACAAGCTGCCGAATCTTTCTGCTTCTGTATTTTCTGGTTGAGATGCTTCATAAGTTAAACTGCTTGCAGGTGTTGCAAGTAAGAATATTATAAGCATTACTAATTGAAATGCCATCATCACAATAGCCATTCCAAGAAGAGCTCCAATAATTTGTTTTTTTGATTCTCCTATTTTTTCTGCGTTTCCGGCAGAGTTAACAAATCCAAAAGCTGCCCATACAATTACAAGTAAAGCTAATCCGCCTGCTCCAGTTATAAGCCATTTACCAATTGTAATTGCCATATTAACAATATCGCAAACTCCGCAGTTTCCGGTTGCTGTACATATTGGTATTAAAGCGGCATGGCCAATTGCTGGAACAAAAACTAAAAGTAAAAGAGAAAGCGTAATAGTAGTTCCAAATATGCCGAGCAAAAGCTTAAAATGATTTTTTTTGACTGACATTAATATGTTAAATTAATGGTTGAAGCTGCTTCTGATATTGCTTCACCTGGAGTAAGGGCACCACTTGTAACTTTTTCTATCATTACTCGCATTGCCTCTTCCATGCTTGGTGCATTTCCGCCTTTGTACCATGTTTGTGCTGTTAAAAGCTGATCCGCAAAAGGAGCAAGCTCACTATTTCCACGTTGAGAAGCAATTAAGGTACGCAATGCAGTTGGCTTATTAGATTGTGTGAGGAATGATGTTACACCAGATTCACTAGTAGCAAATTGTATAAATCCCCATGCTTCATTTTTGTGCTTTGATTGCTTGGTAACTGATTCTAGCCAGTAATTAGCAATATTTGCTTGGCGCCCTGTTGTTGAAATTTGAGGAAGTTTTGTAATTTCAACATCAATTCCGGGGGACAAGGATCGGATTAAAGGAAGGTGGTAAGAATATCCGAAAAAGAAAGCAGACTGCTGATTGGCAAAAGCATTTAATGATTCTGGTAAGTTTTCGTTCCATGTGTACACCTCTTTAGAGGGAGAAGCAAAGTCGCTATAGAATCGTAATGCATCTCTGCCTGGGGCAACTGCTTCATCTAATACAGTAGAAGGTATTTGGTTGAACGTTACAGAATTTCCACGAGTCATTTCTGTTCCGTTTTGCATCATTAGTGCTGCAACAATGTCTGGTGCACGGTTAATGTTTCTGCTTCCACCGAGTGACGCTCCTGATTGAATAATATTCCCATTTCTATCTTGAATGGTTAATTGTTTTACTTGTGTTTTAAATTCTTCCCAAGTGCTTGGCGGAGATGCAATATTTGCTTGGTTTAATAATTGCCTATTGTAATACAATGCAAGAGTATCTACACCCAAAGGCAGTCCATATATTACCCCGTTTAATGTTACATCATCTGCAACAGTATCAACAAAGCCTGCTCTTAAGTCTCGTGCCGTAGGAAGTTTATTTGTTTGTAGTGCAACGCTTAGGCTTTTTCCGTCAGAGACAGTTGTGGGCAAAGTTACACTCGAGGGCATTGCATCAAGAAGATTTTGATATTGCTTAAGCCATGTTGTGTGTATTGATACAATGTCTGGGCCATTTCCTTCTGCCAAAGCCCTGATTATTGCATCTTCGTATTCTTCTAGCCTTAGCTTGCGAACTTTTACGTTTATATGAGGATATCTTTGTTTGAATGCGCTTATAACGCTTGTAAAATCACTTGGCTCATCAAAAACACGCCAGTAATTTATATCTACTGGCGCAAGAGCACTGCCGGAAACAGCACTATCAGCGCCTCCCTTGCATCCAAGCCCAAGTAAAGGAATAATTATTAGTAAAGAGGCTAATTTTGTGATTTTTGTTTTTGTCATAGCTCGTTATCAAAGTTAACTATATTTTAATACTTTTTAGGTAAGCAGCAAAGTCGCGTTTAAGTTCGTTATGCTTTAGTCCAAAATGTATTGTTGCTTTTAGGAAGCCAAGTTTACTTCCACAATCATAACGTGTTCCTTCGTATTCGTGAGCATAAACAGGGTTTTCTGCGAGTACTGCCTTTAAAGCATCAATTAATCTTATTTCTCCACCTTTGTCTGGTTTTACTTTTTCTAGTGCTGTTAATACTTCTGGAGTTACTATATATTTTCCAATGACTGCTATATTTGATGGAGCGTCTTTTGAATCTGGTTTTTCTACAAGTTCTTTTACTTCGTGTGTTGATCCTTTTTCTTCTTTAATATCAATTATTCCATATTTACTTACATCCTTTTTATCAACTCGTTCTGCTGCAATAACCGAAGCATTGTTTTTTTCGTATACATCCATTAATTGCTTAAGTGCGGGAGATTTACCTACCACAATATCATCACCAAACAAAACTGCTACTGATTCATCTTTTCCTATTAAATTTTTAGCTTGTAAAATGGCATGTCCATCACCTAAAGGTGTTTGTTGGCGCACATAATAGAATTTTGCCATGCTGGAAATTCTATTTATTTCCTCGAGTTCTTCTTTTTTCTTTTTTTGCCTTAGTCGGTACTCTAGCTCAAAGTTTCTATCAAAGTGATCTTCTATTGCTCGTTTATTTTGGCCAGTTACAAGTATGATTTCTTTAATTCCAGATTCTACTGCCTCTTCTACAATATATTGAATAACTGGCTTATCAACCAAGGTAAGCATTTCCTTTGGTTGTGCCTTTGTTGCGGGCAAAAATCTAGTGCCAAATCCAGCTACTGGAATAATTGCTTTTTTGATGGTTTGTTTAGTCATATAATTAGTATAGCGCTGATTGTGGGTTTCTACAATTAAACTGGCTGCATGATTTTGACCTCATGCTTAAGTTCTTTTCCGTGTGTATCCTTATAGGTTTCTAGTTCAAATTGTGTTTGCAGTCCAAGCCAGAATTGCGGTGAAACTCCAAAATATCTCGCTAGTCGTAGAGCAGTATCAGTGGTAACCGCTCGATTACCGTGGATGATTTCGTTTATTCTGCGTGGCGGTACGCTTATGTCTTTTGCGAGTTTGTATTGGCTTATTTTGAATGGTTTTAAGAATTCTTCCAACAAAACTTCGCCAGGATGAAGAGGTGGAATTTTATTAGCTGTATTCATTTTTTAGAATATTAATGATAATCAGTTATCTCTACTTCATATGCATTACCCTCGCTCCAGATAAAGCACACTCTCCATTGCTTGTTAATTCTAATACTATATTGTCCTTTTCTTTTTCCGGAAAGCATTTCGAAACGATTGGAGGGGGGTAATAGTAAATCTCGTATATTGATCGCTATATTTATCATACCTAGTTTTCGGTACGCAGTTAATTGGATATCATGAGGGAGCTTTTTTGAAAATTCGCGGTTAAATACTTTTTCTGTTTCTTTTGATTTGAAACTTTTTATCATACTATAATATTGATATAGTAACGCATCGCGGTATTATTGTCAAATGGTTGCTTTTTTGTTGTATTTTGGTTATCCTTGCACTGTTGCGACTCTGACTCGGAGAGGTGCCAGAGTGGTCGAATGGGACAGTTTCGAAAACTGTTGAGCCTTCACGGGTTCCGTGGGTTCGAATCCCACCCTCTCCGCCAGTAATATGGAACTACAAAAGCATACAAATTTATCAGAGCACACATCTATTAAGCTTGGTGGTGTTGCAAAGCATTTTACACAATGCGATTCTGTAGAAGAACTACAAGAAGCTTTGGAATATGCAAAAGAAAATAAATTGGAAGTATATATTTTAGCTGGCGGAAGTAATACTATTTTTCCAGACAAAGGTTTTGATGGATTAGTTGTTAAGATTGATCTTAAGGGTGTGTCATATAAAGGAGATTTAGTAACTGCAGCAGCTGGCGTTGGCTGGGATGATTTAGTTCAAGAATGTATAAAAAAAGATTTAGCAGGAATGGAAGCACTTTCTGGTATTCCTGGCTCTGTCGGCGCAACACCAATTCAAAATGTTGGAGCTTATGGACAAGAAGTAGGTGATATTATTCAATCTGTTAAAGCTATAGATCGTGAAACTTTAAAAGAAGTTGAGTTCACAAATAAAGAATGTGAGTTTGGGTATAGAACAAGTCGTTTTAAAACACGCGACAAAGGAAAGTATATTATTACAGAGGTTGTGTATGGGTTAAAAAAGCATGGTGCAGTTTCGGTTGCATATGATCAGCTTAAAGAAAAGGCTCAAGAGCTTTTTGGCACGCTAAATCTCAATCTCAAACAAGTACGTGAAGCAGTTCTTTTATTACGAAAATCAAAATCAATGGTTCTAGATGCAAAAGATCCAAACTCTGTTTCTTGCGGGTCTTTTTTTGTAAATCCGGTGCTTAGCCAAGCAGAGTTTGAAGAATTTGTTGGGCGTTGGGAAAAATATGGAGGAGATCCAAAAAATATTCCAGCTTACGAAGATGGTATAAAAACAAAAATATCAGCTGCTTGGCTTATAGAGCAAACTGGATATACAAAAGGCCATAAGCATGGAAAAGCAGGTTTATCAGACAATCATAATTTGGCAATTATAAATCGTGGAGGTACAACTGCAGAACTTTTGGAATTATCCCAGAAGATTCAAGATGCTGTGCGCGCCCAATTTGGCATTACTCTGGAGCGTGAGCCAGTTGTGGTAGAGTAGTAGCATGTGGTTTTTACGTTTTGTTGGGCTTGCAATTATTACTCCTTTATTTGTAGTCGCGTTACTAGTGTCGGTGCTTGGTATTAGTGCTCGGCCGTTTTTGCATCCAGATGTTTATTTAGAGTCATTTTCCCAGAACAATGTGTATGTGGAAATAGATAAGCATATTGGAACAGAAGATAATCCATTTATTCGTGAAATTTTTAAAGATGAAGACACGCAAGAATTAATTGAACGTTTATTTACCACGTTTCTTGCATATGCTAGAGGAGACACACAAGAATTGAATTTACCAATTTCAACAGGTACTGCTGTACAAGATTTTTTTGAGGAGCGAGCAGCTGCTTTGCCAGTGTGCCAAGCAAATCAAATTGAATTTAATGGTGATGTGCCAAGTTGCAGGCCTTCTAACATTTCTTCTTCTGATTTTTTGGGGCAGTATTTAAGTGAAAACGAAATTGATGTGCCTAAAGGAGGGGAAGTGAATTTAGTAGAATCTTGGAACGGCGAAAAAAATGCAAAGGTTGTTCAAGAAAAAGTTCAACAAGCGCGTTTAGGGTTTTACGGATCATTTATCCTGATGGCCTTGCTTGGTCTTTCAGTATTTTTTATTAAAAAAAGATCAATTCCGCGTACGATTCGCTATTTAGGTGTTTGGATATTTATAGTTGGCTTACTAGGATACATTGGTTCAACTATTGCGCGCGGACTTATTAAAACACAAATACCTGATCTTGGTGAGTTTGCCTTTGCAGAGGGAGTGGCACTAGATTTAAGCGGCGCCTTGCTTGGCAATATACTATTGTATGGTGGAATATTAATTGGATTAGGAATTGTGATGATAATTGTCTCAATTATATTTAGAGGTAAAAATACTAAAACTTAATTTTTTAATCATATGGTTAATATCTATAAATTCGCAGCACCTGTTGCTGCAGTAATCATCATCATAGCAGGCGCATTCTATTACTCTAATCAAGGAGATGATTTGTATGTTGCTTTTGCTCCAGAGATCTCATCTGTAGGAGAAAACGCTTTTGGCTCTCTTGTGAGCCAAGATGGAAAAGGGGCACTAACTGACCAAGCAAGTTCGTTCGCAGTTCCACAAGCCGCAGATAGTTCAGAGGCATCTGCCTTAGGAATTGATCAAGCAATATCTTCTAAAGCAATTGGCATAGGCGCTGGAGGCGACGGTGGATTTGCAGAGCCTGCAATTTGGCCAGGTCCGCAGAATTACAAATACGTATATGCTGGAGAAGAGTTCAGCTTAGAAGGCGGCAAGATAAATGTATTGCGCAGGATTAAAGGATTGCGTGCTGCAAGCGCTGTTGCTAGCCAGTTAGGCAAACTAGACTTTGGGGTGTTTGATATCAATAAATTTGATACAACTAAGGTTCAGAATCTAAATTTTTCTGAAGATAAAGAATTTGGCCACAATGTAAGTATTAACTTTACGGATGGATCTATATCTATTCACGAGAATTGGGAAAAGTGGGAACAGCCATATAATAAATGCCAAGATCAAGCTTGCCGCGATAATTTAAAATTAAAAGAAACAGACATTCCATCAGATGAAAAGCTTATTGATATTGCAAACTCTTTCTTGCGAGACAGAGGAATTAGCACAAGCGCATATAATACTCCATTTGTGGATAAAGAATGGCGAAGATATTATGATGAGAATCAAGGTAGAGAACTATATATTCCTGATTCAATGCAAATCAAATATCCTTTGGAGATAAATGGTGAAGAAGTTTATGAGCAAGGCGGCGACAAGGCGGCAATGACAGTAAATGTAAATATTAGATTCAAGAGAGCAGGAAGTGTTTGGGGGTTAACTAGCCAGCAGTATGAATCATCACAGTACACTGCAGAAACTGACGCGCAAAAATTAATTCAAATCGCAGAAGCAGGTGGATTGTACGGATATCTATTGCCAGCCAAAGACGCAAAAGAAATAAAGCTAGGAACCCCAGAGAGAGTACTATTGCGCCAATGGAACTGGGTAGATGGAGTAAATAATGAATTGCTTGTTCCGGCACTTATGTTCCCAGTTATAGAAGCTTCAAAAGAAGTTCCATATTATCAAAAGCGAAGCATTACTATTCCTTTGGCAGAAGAATTGCTAGTTCGAAATAATGGTGGAGTCATTATGTATCTGGAGCGCGATGATGTTGAAGTTTCTTTACCACCAGTAAAAGGTGAAACATCTGGCGAGGAAGCGCCTGCTGCAGAAATAGAAATTCTAGAAGCAGAATAATAGTTAATACAAAAGACGTTGCAAAAGTAGCGTCTTTTTTAATTGAAGATATATTTTATTTTTTCTTGAATTACCTCTTCGGAGAATTTTTCTTTTGCGAATTTGTAATTATTATTTCCAAATTCTTGCATCTGTTCTGGTTTGCGTGCAAGATTGATAATTGTTTGTGATAGCTCGTCTGCGTTTGCATCTTTTAGTAAAATTCCGTTTTTGTCATTCTGAATAAATTCATGTAGCTCTAGTTTTTCTGTGGCAATAATTGCTTTGCCAAAACTCATTGCCTGCGCGAGCGATAAAGGCAGATTATTATCTGATTTATCTAAGGCTATATATAAGTCACAAGGTTCGCACCAAGTATGAGTGGTAGATGGAATAAACTGAGATATTTTTTTTATATTAAGTTCTTGCAAAAGCCATTCCACACCAACGCGCTCTATAATACTTCCGCCTATAATTAATTTAATGTTTCCAAGTATCTCTTCGGCTAAAGCAATTGCTTTTATTGTTGTACC
>CAZXOU010000025.1:0-11040 GCA_964642355.1 uncultured Gammaproteobacteria bacterium | reverse complement strand
TATTTGGTATAGTAATTCCTTATATGATTATTGCTCATAGAGGCTATAAAAAAGAACATCCAGAGAATACGTTTGGCGCATTTGACGCGGCTTTTTCGGCTGGTGCTGATGCTATAGAAACTGATCTAAATTTAGCTTCAGACGGCAATATTGTGGTATCGCACGATCCAGTACAAAGTTCTAAAGGCCTTATTACTTTGGATGAGCTATTTGAATACATAAATAGAAAAACCGCGCCATTTTTTTTGGAGCTAAAAAGCCCTAGTCCTGTTTTGCTGGCAAATGTTATTAAAAAAATTCATGCTATGGATTTGTGGGAGCAGGTGCATTTAATTGGATTTATTGAGAATATAAAAACAGCTCTAGCCGTACAAAAGCATTTTCCAAAACTTTTGGTTGATCAAATTTTAAAATATCCTATAGTTGACCAAATAATCAAATATCCAATTTGGGGATATATCAAAAAGCCGCAAAAAAGCAATGCATTATACATCGGCTGGCTGGATGATATTCCAAAAAGCGAGCCAATGTTTAGGAGTATTTTTTCCGAAGAAAGATTAACTAAGTTTAAGAATCATTTCCAAAACAAAGGATTTAAGGTATATGCAGGAGTGCTAAATCGCGATATAGGAATCAACTACTTTCTTAAAGCAGGAATCAATGATATATTTACTGACGAAGTAGAAACAGCAGTATTATGCCACAAGCAACAGCAACAATCTTAGGCGCAGGCTCTATAGGAACAGCGCTTTCAATCTTACTCGCAGAAAATAAATACAAAGTAACTCTTTGGGATCAAGACCAAGATGTTATTGATAGTATTAATAGATTTCATAAAAATCCTCGGTCTTTAACTGAGGTTGTTTTAGATAAATCAATAAAAGCAGAGCATGATATAGAAAAATCAGTATATAATAGCGATATGGTTGTGATATGTGTTCCTAGTAATGCAGTTCGTGATGTAAGCAGTAAGATTGCGGGATCTCTTGCTCGAAATTGTGTTATTGTGTCAGTAGCAAAAGGCTTAGAAGAAGGAACTTTTAAGCCTATGTTTCAAGTGATTCGTGAACAACTTGGAGGAGATTTTGAGCATCATATTAATGTTGTATCAGGCCCAATGCTTGCGCACGAAATTGCAAAAAAATCTTCAACTTCTGCGATGATGGCTAGTAAACGTGCAAATGCATTTAGCAAGAGAGCAATTGACGCTTTTACAAGTGAATGGTTTAAGGTATGCGAAACAAGAGATGTTGTGGGTGTTTCAGTTGCAGGAGCTACAAAGAACGCACTTGCCGTAGCAAGTGGAATAATTTCTGGGTTAGGACTTTCGTCTAATACATATGCTTGGGTAATAACTGAAGGATTTAGAGAGATGGCAAGGCTTACATGGAAAATAGGCGGGCAAGAAGATACTGTATATGGTATTGCTGGATTTGGAGATATGATTGCAACATGCTTTTCAGCATCTAGCCGCAATCGCGAATTCGGAGAATTAGTTGGAAAAGGAAAAACAGTTACAAGAGCGCAGCAAACAGTGGGTGAAACTGTAGAGGGTATAGGTGCGATTGATACATTGTATAAAATTGCATTAAAGGAAAAATTAAATCTTCCAATTCTAAAAGCATTATACGAGATTGTGAGCTTAAAGAAAAAAGCAGAAAAAGTTTTTGATGAATTGATAAGAAACTTTTAATATGAAAGCAATTTTACAGCGTGTCACATCATCAACTGTTATTGTACAAGGAAAAACAATAGGAAAAATTGGAAAGGGATTAAATATTTTGCTTGGCATTACCCATGGAGATAACGAAGAAACTGCCAAATCTTTTGTGGAGAAGATAGTTAATCTTCGTATTTTTGCAGACAGTGAAGGAAAAATGAACAAATCTATAATAGACACCAAAGGAGAGGTATTACTCATATCTCAATTTACTTTGTATGGAGACACAACAAGAGGCAGGCGTCCAAGCTTTGTAAAAGCAGCAGAACCAGAAAAAGCAAAAAAAGTTTACGATCTAGTAATAGAGTTACTTACTACAAATGGAATAAAAGTGGAAACAGGTGAGTTTGGAGGATATATGGATGTGCAGATTCATAATGATGGACCAACCACAATAATTTTGGACTCAAACGAGGTTTGATGGTATAATAAGGTGGTATGGAGAAACTGCATTTTATAAAAGAGGCAAAACATTCCACACACAGTATTGTGTGGCAGTTTGTTATTCAAGGTGTATTGTTGATTTTGCTTGGGGTATTAGTAGTAATGTATCCAGAGTTATTAATCCTGTTTTTTGCTTTTACTTTTATACTAATTGGAATAGGTTCGCTTTGGGCAGCATTCAAGATTCGCAGGTTTACCAAAAAATTTGATATGTTTTTCGATTTATTTGGATAACTAAGCCTTGAAATTACAATTTGATGTGCTAAAATAATATCTCGGTTGGGGGATATTTTTTTTAAATATGATATCAGTACAAAACTTAACAAAAACATACGCAGATAATAAAGCCCTAGATAATGTGAATTTTGAAGTGCGAGACGGCGAAGTCTTGGGTTTTTTGGGTCCAAATGGAGCTGGAAAATCAACAACAATGAAAATCATTACAGGATTTATTGCGCCTACAAAAGGCACAGTTAATGTTGATGGATTAGATGTTGTGGATAAGTCCTTTGAGATAAGAGAAAAAATCGGTTATTTACCAGAATCAAATCCTTTGTACACAGAAATGAAAGTTCATGAATATTTAAGATTTATCTCTGAAGTTAGGAGAATAGAAAAGCCAGATAGAGCAAAAGCAATTCAACGAATGGTTGATGTATGCGGTTTAAAAGATGTTATTGGTAAAAGTATAGAAGCGCTGTCAAAAGGATATAAACAGAGGGTTGGTTTAGCTCAAGCTATGATGCATGATCCAGATATTTTGATAATGGATGAACCCACATCAGGATTAGATCCTAATCAAATTGTGGAGATCCGTGATTTAATAAAAAAGATTGGTGAAAAAAAGACAGTCATATTATCCACGCACATTTTGCCAGAGGTAACAGCAACTTGCTCTAGGGTTGTTATAATCAATCAAGGTAATATAGTAGCGCAAGGCACAAGTGATGAATTAACAAGTGGTGCTGGGCAAGAGGTTGTGTATATAAAAGTTCGTGCAGACAGGGAGCAGGTTCGCCAAGTGTTTAGCGAGTATGGACAAGTAAAATCTGTTAAAGAATTTAGTAACGAGGGTGATGGTGTATATTCATTTGGAATTGAAGTTACAGAGGGTGATGGAAGGGAATTGGTTTTTAAAACTTCGGTTTCAAATTCATGGACATTATTGGAGTTATATAGAAAGCAAGAGAATTTAGAAGATGTGTTTAGAAGATTGACCACAACAGAGGAATAGTATGAATAAAAAGTCCATACAATCAAATATAGCTAATATAAAACCCATCTTCAAAAGAGAGTTTGTTAGTTATTTTAATTCTCCAATTGCATACATATTTGTTGCAGTATTTTTGATTATCATCAATTTTTTATTCTTCCAAAGATTTTTCCTTAATGGCCAAGCAAATATGCGAGAATGGTTTGGATTAATTCCTTGGTTATTCTTACTTCTGGCTCCTTCCTTAACAATGAGAAGTTGGGCAGAAGAAAAAAAAGCAGGAACAATAGAGTTCTTACTTACACTGCCAATTCGTGATTGGGAAATTGTTATTGCAAAATTTTTATCAGCATTTAGTTTTATGATTCTAGTTTTGGTATTTAGTTTAGTGTTGCCAATTACAATGAGCAGAATAGGGGATTTAGATATGGGAGTTGTAATTGCTGGATACATTGGAGCAGTACTTATGGGAGGAATGTATTTATCTTTAGGATTATTACTCTCATCACTAACAAAAAATCAGATTGTATCATTCCTGCTTAGTTTGACGGTATTGTTTATCATCTTTTTTATTGGTAGTAACAATGTAATTTCATTTATATCTGGGCCGCTCGCAACTGTTATTCAGTTTGTTTCTACTGCTACTCATTTTAATAGTATTAGTAAAGGTATTTTTGATTCTAGAGATTTGATTTACTATATATCATTTACTGCTTTGTTTTTATATCTAAATGTGCAAAGTATAGGTTCACGTAATTGGCGCTAATATGGGATTATTATCATCAAAAAAACAAGTTAACAGAGCAAATGCATTACTTGCAATCATCGTTGTGATTATTTTAGTTTTGGTAATAAACGTATTTTCAACACAACTTTTTGGAAGATGGGATGTTACAGAAAATAAAGATTTTAGCATTACAGATACTACAGAAGATGTGCTAAAGGGGTTAGATGACGTAGTAAACATTAAGGCATATTTTACAGAAGAGTTGCCTGGATATTTGTTGAATAAAAACCTTGAGGTTAAAGACATTTTAACAGAGTATGAGGAAGCATCTAATGGAAACGTGGTTGTCACGTTTTTAGACCCGAGCGAGGATAGCGACACAGAAGCTGAAGCGCGTGGTATGGGAATTCCAACATTGCAATTCAATGTTGTAGAAGAGGATAAATTCCAAGTTACTAACGGATACTTAGGCGTTGGAGTATTTTATGGAGATGACAGAGAAATTATTCCAATTATTCAAGATACTTCATCTTTGGAATATGATTTAACAGCTGCCATAAGCAAAGTTACTCGCGAGGAAATTCCAACTGTTGGTTTTTATGTTGGCAAGGGTGCTTGGACATCTGGGGAATTATCCCAAGTTCGTGGATTACTAGAAAGGCAATATCGCATTAGAGATGTTGATTTGAGCGATGGAAGTTCAGTACCGCAGAATGTCAGCACATTAATTATTCCAGGGGTTAAGGAAAATCTTTCAGAGCGCGAAAAGTACGCGATTGACCAATACCTAATGTCTGGCGGGGATATATTAGTTTTGGCAGAAGGTACGTCAATTGATCCAGGAGCTTTAACAGTAGAAAAAAACAATACTGGAATAGGAGAGTTAGTGGCGCAATGGGGAGTTCGCTTAAATAAAAATCTTGCTTTAGATAATTCTAATGAATTAGCAGCTTTTAGGACAGATCAAGTTCAGTTCTTTTCTCCATATCCATTTTGGATTAAGGTTCCTAAGGCTGGGTTTAATCCAGAATCTGGAATTGTTAACAAGCTAGAATCATTAGTTGTAACATGGGCAAGTACTTTAGAAGTCTTAGAAGAAAAACTAACAGAAGCCACAGCTCACGTAGATTTAGTTCGTACAACAGAAAATGCATGGACACAGGATGGTGATTGGGTGCTAAATCCTCGTGCAATTCCACAACCAGAGGCAGGAACAGAATCATCTTTTGTTTTAGCAACTATGCTTTCTGGTCATTTTGAAAGCTTATATAGCAAAGATGAAATTCCAAATAAGATTGTCACAGATGAGGAAGGTGTAGAATCCGAAGAACCAGTATCTAGCGAAGATCGTGATAAATTTTTAGCTTCTACAGAAGAAGGGCGTGTGATAGTTGTAAGTGATTCAGAATTTGCCCTAGATATCAACTTAAATAGATTTGAATCAAATACAATATTCTTCCAAAATTTAGTTGATGCTCTAACTAGTGATGAAGCCTTAATAAATATTCGTTCAAAAACTGTAACCGATAGACCTTTGAAAGAACTAAACGAAACACAAAAGAACTGGATGAAGTGGGGGAATATTGCTGGCGTTTCTGTTTTATTTACGCTATATGGTTTGATGCGGTATAATAAGCGCAGAAAGAATAAGGTTGTAATTTCAAGCTAAATGGCTGTACCAATGTCAAAATTCAAAAATGTAATAATTTTACTCGCAATTCTTGCGGTAATTTTAGTGTTAATGGGATTAGTGCAAGCAATAAAAGGAAATGACAACAAGCGAGATGTTGCAACCTTTTTTAGAGTTGATTCAGAAGATATCACGAGAATCAACGTCACAGGCGTAAATGGGCTGTACGAAAACATTTTAGAAAAGCGCGAAGACCATTGGGTAGTGGTTAACAAAGGCGACTATCGTGTAAATCCAGATTATATCACAGATTTAATGGAAATTTTTAATGACATGCCCAGAGGAGAGCTTGCTAGCCGTAATCCAGATAAGTTTGAGGAGCTTCAGGTAGATGAGCTTGGCGTAACTATCCAAGCATGGAATAAAAAAGACAAACAGTTAATCAACGCAGTTATAGGAAAAGAAGGCCCTGGATTTTTAACCACATACATGCGCCATGCTGATTCAAATAATGTTTATCTTTCAATTAAAAATATTCTTCCAGTGTTCAACAGCACAGATTGGAGAGATAAGCGGGTGTGGATATTTGATCCTTTGAAAGTAACCTCAATAGATTGGAGGTACGAAGGAACAGAATTTTCTCTATTAAAAACAGGGGATGGATGGCAGCAGATTTCTCCATTTAGCAAGCCATCATCAGACGAACAGGTAGGGCCTGTTTTGGCAACTCTTGCAGATCTATTTGCCGCAAATATTAGGGAGGACATTGATAAAGAAACTGCCGGCATCATAGGCAAACCACAAGATATCCGTATTGAACTTGGTTTTGAAACAGGAGAAAAAGATTCACTCATTGTCGGTGATAAGTTAGAAGATCCTGCAGAAGAATATTATATTGGCAGAGAAAATTCCCAATTAGTTTGGACTATTGATTCGTTTACTGTAGAGAATACACTTAAAAAAGAGATTGGTGATTTTTAAGGAGGTAAAATGCAAAGAGAAAATTACATTGGAGTAGCAGTACTGCTTATAATAATTATAGGTGCTTTTTTTTAATAAAGATCAAAAACTAAAATTAACGAACGCATAGGTGGCAGTGAAGATAGAATCATCCTCAACCAAGATGGTGGATCTAAGAAAGTAGAAACAGAAGGACCTGCTCCAGACTTTCAAAGAATTGAAAAATGGCTCAATAGCGAGCCAATCGCAAAAGCAGATTTAGTAGGAAACAAGGTATATCTTGTAGATTTTATGACATACTCCTGCATTAACTGCATACGTACGTTTCCATACTTAAAAGATTGGTATTCTAAGTACAAAGATTCTGGATTTGAGATAGTGGGAGTTCATACACCAGAATTTGCATTTGAAAAAGTGGAGAACAACGTAAAAACAGAGTTGATAGAAAAGTATGACATCACCTTTCCAATAGCTTTGGATAATGATTTTACAACTTGGAATGCATATGCAAATCGGTTTTGGCCAGCAAAATATCTCGTGGACATAGAGGGCAATATAAGATACAAGCATTTTGGTGAAGGGGCATATGATGTGACAGAAGCAAAAATTCAAGAATTGCTCATGGAGGCAGGATTATTATCAGATGAAAAAGATTTAAGTAAAGCAGACGCTGTGTCTCCAGATTTTAAGCAAATAGGAACTCCAGAAATATACTTTGGATATAAACGAATTAAAAATTTCGGAAGCGCATTATCTATTAAACCGGACGATGTAAATACTTTCACTCGCCCAGATACTGTAGAGCTAAATCGTTTTTATCTAGTGGGTGATTGGATTATAACTGGTGAGTATGCAGAATTAATGTCAGATACTGGATCAATTTTGATTAAGTATAATGCTTCAAATGCAAATATAGTGTTTGAAGCAGACGAGACTATTGAAGCTAAAGTTTTGCTTGATGATATTCTAGTTGATGAAACTAACCAAGGAACAGATGTATTAGGCGGAGTATTAAATATTTCAGGGGACAATTTATATAACCTTACTTCGACAAAGGAATACGAAGAGCATGTGATGGAAGTAAAATTTGAGTCAAAAGGAGTTCGTGCGTTTGCCTTTACATTCGGGTAACAGCTTGATACAGTAATATATATGAATAAATACATTTGGATAACCATAGCTGTTATAATTTTTATTTTAACTCTTGCTTGGAAGCAAGCTCCTAATGAGCCAGAAGTCGCAAGATTGCCAGATCAAATAACAGAAGATATTATTCCAGAAATTGAGGAAGGCGAACCAACAGTCAGCGAGTCTGGAAATATTAAAGTTACTCGCCCTCAACCAGACGCAAAAATAGTCAGCCCAATGCTTATTAAAGGTGAGGCACTTCTATTTGAAGGAACATTTCAAATGCGCTTAAAAGATGCCAGTGGCGCGGTTATAGTTGAAAAATTTGGAACAGCATCTGCAGAAGAAGTTGGGGAATTTGGAACTTTTGGCGAGCTATTGCTGTTTGATGAAATTGCAGAGCAAACTGGTGTATTAGAAGTTTTTTCAATTAGCGCTGTAGATGGAAGTGAGCAAGATTTAGTATCGATACCAATTAAATTTTAATTAAAACTATGTCAAAACTAAAACTAGTTAGTATTTTATTTGTGACAGCGCTTGTTATTACAGGTTGTGGAAAAGCAGAAGAAGAAACAAACTTGTTCAATAAGTCAGAAGAGCCAGCAGAGCAAAAAGAAGAGCAGCAACAGAATTACGACCAAGAAGAATCAACACAAACCGAGCCAACTGCAACTGTTCCAGAAGATGTAGATGAAGAAATAATTAATGAGACTGAAACTATGACAAATCAAATCGTTACACTAAAAACCACTAAAGGAGATATAAAGATAGAGCTTTACAACGAAGAATCTCCTATTACTGCAGGCAACTTTTTAAAGCTGGCAAAAGAGGGATATTATGATGGAATTACATTTCACAGAGTCATTCCTAATTTTATGATCCAAGGTGGTGACCCATTATCAAAAGATGATAATCCTGCTAACGATGGAACTGGAGGTCCTGGTTATGCGATTGAAGATGAGTTTATCGATGGCTTAACAAATGTTAGGGGAACGCTTTCAATGGCAAATGCAGGCCCAGGAACAGGTGGATCTCAATTCTTTATTAATATAGAGGATAATACTAACCTAGATTTTGATAAGCAGCCTCTTTCATCTAAGCACCCAGTGTTTGGAAAAGTTCTGGAGGGAATGGATGTTGTAGATAGTATTTCTCTTGTGGATAAAGATGGAAGAGACCGTCCGCTAGAGAACGTAGTGATTGAAAATATAACAATAGAATAGCTTGTAAGATAGCTAAAAATATTGTATACTAATTACATTATGATTCATAGAGTCATTTTTGCAGTTGGAGTGTTTCTAATGTTGCCAATAGCTGCTTTGGCAGCTGATTTGTCGATCACAGAAGTAGATATTACATTTTCAAACTCAAAGCCAATCGCCGGAGAAGCTGTTAGAATTTATGTGGCTGTACAGAACGAGAGCCAGCAAGATGCCCAAGCAGAAGTTAGGTTTTCTATTGATGGAAAACAATTAGGATCATCACAGCCAGTTAGTATTATTGTGAATGGATCTGATACAGTGTTTATGGATTGGTATCCCAACGAAGGGTATTACGAAATAAGCGCAGAGGTAATAAATACTGAGCCTGTTGATGCTTATTTGGATAACAATAAAGTAACAATAAGTGATTTTGTGATTGACTTAGATACTGATTTAGATGGTATTTTTGATACTGTTGATCCAGATGATGATAATGATGGATTAGGGGATGGTTTAGAGCGGATTAAAGGTTCTAACCCGTTAATTGCGGATACAGACGGTGATGGAGCAGATGATGGGGTAGATATATTTCCAACTGATCCTACGGAGAAGTATGATAATGACAAAGATGGAATTGGGAATAATGCAGACCCATATAATGATAATGATGGAACTCTAAATGGAGATGATCCTGCGCCATTTAATCCAAATATTACCGGAAAAGAAGTTGAGAATGTCCCAGAACCTGAACCTGAACCAATTCCAGAGCCAACTCCAGCTCCGGCACCTACTCCTCCAGAACCAGAACAAGCTGAATCTGAATACGAAATAGAAGAAGTAAGCTATACATTTCCAGATGAATCCGAAGCACAATATGTTTTAGATGTGATGATCGCAAAAAGCAGGAAATCTTGGAGCGAGTTTCAATTTGATGCTTTAGGTGGAAGCGAAGATTATTTGTATTTGTGGGATTTTGGAGATAATGAATTTGCTCAATCAAATGACCCAATACATAAATTTCCAGGAGCAGGAACTTATGCAGTTAATGTGTCTGTTAGCGACTCTCAAGGTGGCTTAGGCACAAGTGAAGAAGTTATTACTATTGGTTTTTGGAATATTGGAAATCCTTGGGTTCAATTCTTAATTGGTCTTTTAGCAATATTTGGATTGACATTAGCAGGGTATATAACAGTTAATAGTCTTAAGCCTAGCAAAAAGAAATAACATGGAAGTTACTCGTCACAAAAAATTTAATTGGCACCATTTTGATGACAACAGCAAAGAAACTCTAGAAAAACTTGAGAAAGATTTTAAATTTCATGATTTGGACATAGAGGACGTAGCTAGTGGGCCACAGCAGCCAAAAACTGATTTTTATAAAGATTATTTATTCGCTATTTTGCATTTTCCTGTTTATAATAACGAGGAAAAAAGAATCCATGTTTTTGAACTTGATGTATTTCTATCTGAAGATTTTTTAATCACTGTCGCAAAAGGAGATAGCAATAGATTGGCTGATATGAGAGAACAAATTCATGCAGACGAAGAGTACGCAGAAGAAGTAATGTCACAAGGAGCTGGTTTCTTTTTGTATAAAATTATAGATAATCTTACAGATACTTGCTGGCCTGTAGTTCGTAAAATAAGCACAAGAATAAGCGATATAGAAGATGAAATCTATAGCGAAGATACAACAAAAGGAACTGTATGGCGCATTGCCTTAATTAGACGCAATCTTATCCGCTTGCAAAGGATTGTTAATCCACAGCTTCTTGTTGTATCAGCATTAGTTGCAACTGATAAACCTTATCTAAAAAAAGATCTTTCTTTGTATTTTGATGACATACGCGATACCCTTAATAGGGTTCAATCAATTATAGGAGGAAATTTTGATGTAATGAACACACTTCATAATGTAAATGAATCATTAATATCTCAACGTACAAATGATGTAATTAAACTTTTGACAGTTATATCTGTATCCCTACTGCCAATGACGCTCTTAACAGGATTTTA
>CAZXOU010000024.1:0-11219 GCA_964642355.1 uncultured Gammaproteobacteria bacterium | reverse complement strand
CCATGCTCATGTTCATGCATACCAAGCCTAATATAGGACATCTTCTCCCAGAAATCAAAACCTCTGCCTTATTAGATAATCCCCTTCTATATCCTTCATAATATCCAACTGGGATGACTGCAATCTTTGTTTGGCGTGTGGTTTTATGCGTACAGCCATAACCTACATATTCCCCTTCTGGATAATCTTTTACTTGCAACACTTTTGTTTTCCATGCTAGTACTGGTTTAAGTTCAAATTCTGGATGCGCGGCCTTAACTCTGTCAACCAATTTTTTGTCTGGCCATAAGCCATACAATCCCATGCCTAAGCGTACCGCGTCTAAATGCGACTCACTAAAATCTAAAATAGCTTCTGTCTTAGCAATGTGATACATCTGCGGTTCAATCTTTTCTTTATATAATTGAAATCGAATATCTTCAAATTTCTGTAATTGCTCTTTTGCGTAATCTCTATGGCCTACCACATCGCTGAAGTGTGATTCAACACCTTTTATCATCAAATTCGGAAGTTCATTTATCTTTTTAATATATTCAACTGCATTCTCTGGCATTATACCCATTCGTCCCATACCAGTATCAATTTTTATATGTATTCTTAATTCTCCGTTTGCAGGTGAATCAGCAATTAGTTGGGATAATCGTTCTGCATGGCTTAAGCTGTTAACAGTAACTTCCACTCGTTCTTGAACTATCCATTGAAGCTCATCTGAATCCTCGTTTATATACCCTAAAATAATTATAGGGGTATTAACCCCGGATTTACGTATTACTTTTGCCTCATCCAAATTTATCACTGCCAAATAACTAACATCATCTTGAATCACTTCCGAAATTTGCTTTAGTCCATGCCCATATGCATTTGCTTTGACAACTGCAACTAGGTTAGTGTTTGGATTAATAAGTGATTTAATTTTTGATATGTTGTGATTAAGTGCTTTTCTAGATAATTCTATCCAAGTATTCATGATTTTTCTTTCGGTCGTAAGGTCGGAAACAAAATTACTTCTTTAATATTTCTTTTGTCAGTCAGCAAGCCTGTTAATCTATCAATACCCATGCCAAATCCAGCTGTTGGAGGCATGCCATGCTCTAAGGCTTCTATAAAATCATCATCAATTGGATGGGCTTCATCATCCCCTGCTAGGGCTGCTTCTTGCTGTTCGTTAAATCTCTCACGTTGATCTATTGGATCATTTAACTCGCTGAAGGCGTTTACTAGTTCTATTCCGCCTCCTGCTACTAGCTGAAATCGCTCTACATATTTAGGATCATCAGACTTCTTTTTTGCTAAAGGCGAAAGCTCAACTGGATGGTCAATTATAAATGTTGGCTGAACTAAATTAGGACGAACATACTCTTTGTATAGTTCATCACAAATTTTACCGCGTGAATCTTTTGGTCCTACATCTTTTAAACCAAGTTCTTGGGTTTTTTTATAAATAGATTTTTGATCTGGATATGCTTCTATATCAATATCAGCAGCATCTATTAAAGCTTGTCTAAACTGAACTCTTTTAAACTTCTTTTTAAATTTAATCTTTTTACCTTGATATTCAATTTCATTTTTTGCATTTACATTTTTTACAATATCTAACACAAGATCCTCTGTAAAATCCATTAACTGTTCGTAATCCATGTACGCGGCATAAAACTCAACTTGTGTGAACTCTGGATTATGAGACCAGTCCATTCCTTCATTCCTAAAACATCTAGCAACTTCGTACACACGTTCATATCCTCCTACAATCAATCGTTTTAAGTAAAGCTCTGGCGCAATACGAAGATATAAGTCAGTATCTAATGAATTATGATGCGTAGTAAATGGTTTTGCTAATGCTCCTCCGGGCAAAGGCTGTAGCTGTGGAGTATCTACTTCTAAAAAACCATGATCATCCAAAAACTTCCTGATTGAAGTTATAATTGTAGCTCGTTTATAGAAAACTTCTCTAACTTCCTCATTAGAAATTAAATCAAGATATCGCTTGCGGAACCTGGCTTCTATATCCTGCAGTCCATGCCATTTTTCTGGCAAGGGTTGTAATGCTTTAGAAAGTAATGTCCAATCTTTTACCATTATAGTGTGCTCTCCCCTTTTAGTTTTGAATAGTTCACCTGTTACTTGCAGGAAATCCCCAACATCAATAAGCTCTGTAAAGTTTTCATAGAGCTTGCTTTTGAGTTCATCCTTTTTAAAATATATTTGAAATTTTCCAGTACCGTCTTCTAAATGCGCAAATGTTGAACCACCGTGCCCGCGGATTGATCTAATTCTTCCAACGATGGTAATTTTTTTATCTTTCTTAAGTTTACTAAGATTATCTTCTAAATCAATAATGGTATGAGTACGCTTGCTTGCGGATGGATAAGGATCAATTCCAAGTTTTGCCAAAGCGCCCAGCCTTTCTACGCGCGTTAAGGATTCATCCTGTATTGTTTCTTTTTTCGCCATATGATTATATATTATAGGCTAAAATTTATATTTGCGCAATAAAATACCCGCCAGATTTTGGCGAGTATTTTAGAGTTGAGTTTTGAAATAATTAAGCCTTGATATCAATAATCTTCCATACACTCTCGCCTTTTGGAGTTTGCACAGTTGTCTCTTCGCCCTTTTTCTTTCCTACTAAAGATTTTCCAATTGGCGATTCATTGGATATTTTTCCATTAGTTGGATCAGCTTCATTAGAGCCAACAATAGTATATTTTGATTTATTCCCATCTTTTTCTATAGTAATTGTATCCCCAATATCTACCACATCTGGATCAGAACCTCCAGACTCAACAACTTCAACATTTTTCAGAATATGTTCTAATTCTAATATACGACCCTCTGTAAAGGATTGTTCTTCTCTAGCATTAGCATATTCCGCATTTTCACTTAAGTCACCGTAATCTTTTGCCTGTTTTATTCGATCAGAGATATCTGGTCGTTTTGTCTTTACCAGATGTTCAAGTTCCTTTTTTAGCTTGTCGTGGCCTTCTTTAGTTAAGTAATTTTTTTTGTCTGTCATAGTTTTAATTCAATTGATCACTAACTACATATAATACTAGAAATATATTTTATGTCAAATTTGATCTTCAAAATACCATTCAAAAATCTTTTTTGCGATAGGTGTAGCACTTAAATCGCCACCCTCTCCTTCTTCAACAAGAACAGTGACAACAATTTCTGGCCGTATATATGGAGCATACCCAGTAAACCAAGCATGTGGATCTTTTGTAGATGAAAATTGAGCTGTTCCTGTTTTTCCCGCAACATCCACACTAAGTCCAGACAAAGAACGTGCTGTTCCATAAGTAACTGCACCACGTAAACCATCTTGTATAACATCAACTACTTCTCTACTTACCACCTGTTTATTTATTATTTCTGGCTCAAATTCTTTTGCACTATTATAATCTCTGCCAACTCTATCAACTAATCTTGTGGCATACAATATTCCATTATTTGCTATAATTGCAGTAAAGTTAGCAACTTGCAAGGGTGTAACTAAAACATCACCTTGTCCAATAGCCAAGTGATATGTATCACCTAAATACCATCGCTCATTTTTTGTATCTAATTTCCAATCCTTGCTTGGCAAAAACCCGCTGCTTTCTGAAGGTAAATCAATACCAGAAGTATTATCCAATCCAAATTTTCTGCCATATTCAGTAATGCGCGCAACCCCTAATCCATCTATGTGCTGATATCCTCCGCCAATCGCATAAAAAAATGTATTAACAGAATCTGCTAAAGCATGCACAATATTTGTTTGCCCATGTCCTCCATATTTCCAATCTGGAAACCAATATGAATTTACATCAACTCCACCGGTACTGGCTACAGTATCATATCTGCTAATAGTACCTTCTTCCAAAGCAGCTGCACCAACCACAATTTTTATAGTAGATCCAGATGGATATTCGCCAGTTATTGATCTATGAAAAAGAGGCTGTCTAGGATCTTCTATTAGAGCTTGGTATACTTCAGAATCAATTCCACGGCTAAAAAGTTCGTTGTTATATCCAGGATAGCTCACAAGTGCCAATACTGCTCCTGTTTGTGGATTTAACACCACAACGCTTCCACCAGGAGATTCACGCTCCTTAACCATAGACTCAAGTTCTTTCCAAATAAAATTCTGTAGTTCTGAATCTAGGTGCAAGTAAATATTATCGCCAATCACTGGATCTGTTGTTTTTAGTTCGCGCGTAGGCTTGCCATTTGAATCTACCTCAACTAATACTTCACCTTGTGTGCCTCTTAGAGCCTCTTGATAAGTTTTTTCTAATCCTGTTTTTCCCGTATGCTCAACAAGCTCATACCCCTTGCTTCGAAATTCCCGATATTCATCTGGGGATATTTTTCCTGTATATCCAAGTATATGGGATAACTCCTCTTTAATTGGATAAGTACGCTGTTCAACTGGCAATAAAGATATGCCTTGCCAGGTATCAATATCACGTGAAAGAATAACTGCCTGAGACTGTGAAATACCTCGAACAAGTTCTATGGGAGAAAAACTGTTTCTGGGTATTTGCGAAAATGCTTGTACTAAATCAAATTGCTCAATACCAACAGCCTTTGATATTGTGCTAAAAATTACATCTTCTTCTTCTTGGTTATTTGGAAGATCCGACGGAACTACAACTAATGCAAAATCTGGTACATTATATGCCAAACGATTGCCGCGTGAATCAAAAATAACTCCTCTTGGAGGTATAATAGACAAACTCTTTATTCTATTCCCTTCAGCTGTACCATAATATTGCGCGCCTCTAACAATTTGCAAGTAGTATAATTTACCAAACAAAACTACGAACAGCAGAACGCCTATGACAGTTAAAAGATGTATACTTTTTGAGCCTTTCCATTGTTGTCTTGCTCGCTTTCTGTAGGAATCAGATATTACAATATCGCCATCAATTTCTTGTTGCTGATATTCCACACTTGAGTCGCTAATATCTGCGCCTGTCTCTTTTATTGCAAATGGATCATTTCGCATACTATTTAATAAAAAACCATTTATTTAATCGTTTTCCCAATAAGCTGCCAGCATAGCTGATACTTATAATAATTACAGAAATCATAAACGAAGAAATAGCAATTTTTGATGGAGATATAAGAGCCACTAATGTTACGTTGATAGAGCTTACTAACTGTACTGCATATTGTGCTAATCCAATTATAATTGCGTACAAGGCCGAACTAACAAATGCCATAATTATAACAAAATTCTTAGGCACGCCACTAAACATATCTTTGTATTGAATAAGTAGTAAAGCTACAACAAAATGGCTTACTAAAAATGTGCCGAAAGGTACTGTTATAGAAAGCAAATCCATTAAAAAACCATATAACAGAGCAGGAGCTAGAACTGAAATATTCGAATGTCGTGTAAGTAAAAAAAGTAAAACAAATCCAAAATGGAGTTCATAGCTAAAAAAAATCCCGGGAACAAAAAAGAAGTCCAACATCACAGCAAGAATAATTTCGAGCGCAACAATTATAAACATATTTATAAATTAGGAACAATCACATTAACATCACCAAGCCCAAACAAGTTTACAAATGGCGTAACAGTAGCTTCTTGAAAAAGCTGTCCCTCTACATAACTAGTCGATGAAATTCTACCAACCAGTAATCCAGCTGGCGTGTTTTCCTCCAAAAGAGATGTCACTACTATATCCCCAATTTCAATTGCAGCATCCTGTGGAATCAACTCCATATTCATACTTACGCCATGACTACCTTTAATTATTGCCTGAATACCGAGGTTTCGTGCCAAACTTACAGCCACAGTGCTACTAGAATCCGTAGACAATAATACTGCTGCCGTATTTTCAGAGACAGAGACAACTTTTCCAATATAAACACCTTCAGTAGTTGCTGCAGCTGCTCCAACAAAAATTCCACTGTCTGATTTATTTTCAATTATTAACTCTCTTTTACCAGCGTTTATGCGTTGCACAATTACCTTAGATTTTACAGATACTCTTCCGAAACGATTCTCAAAAGCAGTTTTTGTGCTAGTTCCAGTAAGATCATATTCTTTATCTTGTAAACCAAACTCAAGTTCTGATATTAGCTTATCCTGAAAATTTACCCTGTCTACCAATTTTCTGCCATTTGTTACGCTATACCACCAAGAGTATACTGGCTTAGCAGAATTATTTACTGAATCACCTTTACTATACAAGGGTAAGGAAATTTTATTAACTACAATTTTAAACGGCGTTAAGTAATACAACAAAATAAAAAAAGTAACAGCCAAAAAAAGTAATATTTTTTTATTTTGTTTCCATTTTATTAACATGTCTATGCAAGGGTAAAATTGCCAAGTGATTCAACATCACGCAATAGATTTTGATCTTCTAGTAAAATACCAGTCCCCCTAACAACCGTGGTCAAAGGATCATCTACTACATGAACTGGCATCTGAAGTTCCTTTGATATTAATGTATCAAAACCAGATAACTGGGAACCACCTCCGGAAAGAAGGATTCCACTTTCATGTAAATCACCCATTAATTCTGCTGGTGTATTTTCTACTGTTGTTCTAATTGAATCAATTATAGATCTAACAGGTCGTTTTATTGCTTCTCTAATTTGTGCATCACTTACAGAAATTTCTTTAGGAAGTCCGGTGAGCATATTTCGTCCTTTTACAGTCATTTCCTTTTGTTCGTCAGTGGCCGTTACTAATCCAATTTTGATTTTAATCTCTTCTGCTGCTTTTTTTCCTATAGTTACGCTGAATGTATCTCGTATATACTCTTGGATAGTTGTATCAAATTCATCTCCAGCGGTCTTTAGAGAGCTTGCGCCCACAATTCCAGATAATGATATTACAGCAATGGAAGTTTTTCCTCCTCCTATTTCCACAACCATTCTTCCGTATGATTCTTGTAAGTTTAGCCTAGCTCCTATTGCAGTTGCAACTGGCTCATCAATTAATCTTACTTCTCGTGCTCCTGCAGATGTTAATGCATCTTGCGCTGCTTTACGCTCCACCTCTGTAATATCCAATGGAATACTGCCCACTATTCTGGGTCGTGGGGAAATAGTAAAACTGCCCCTGTGGATTTTTTCTATGCTATGCTTTATTAATTTTTCGCTTACTTCAAAATCAGATATAACTCCGTTGACAATAGGACTTGAGACAACTATATGCGCAGGTGTTTTACCGAGCATCTTTTTTGCATCTACCCCAACTGCAACCAGTTGATCTGTACGGGTATTTATAGCGGCCATACTTGGCTCATTTATTACAATACCCCTATCTTTTACGTAAAATAATGTATTTGAGGTTCCAAGATCTACTCCTATATCCTTTGAAAGCTTCCCTAAAATGTTTCTAAACATATTCCGCTATCCTACCACTGCCTGCCAGATTCGTCCACCAAAATGCACTATATCGCGATATGTTATAACTACTGCTAAAACCATGAGAAGAATAAATCCAATTCTATGAAACCATGCTTCTACCTCTTGGCGAGAAGGCTTGCCACGGATCTTTTCTGCGATTAAAAATATTAACCTGCCACCATCTAATGCTGGAAAAGGCAATATGTTAATAATTGCAAGATTAAACGAAAGTACTGCTGTAAAAATAATTACATGTGCCAGCCCTAAATCAAGTACATCGTTTGTAGCTACAGCAATGGCAACTGGGCCACCAAGGCTCTCCCCTACACCTTTTCCATGGAAAAGCCTTGCAAAAATTCCACCAAAAGCAGATGCGATTCTATCAATATAGTTCCATGTAGACTGTGCTCCAGCAATAACCGCCTTATGTGGAGGGAATTTAACAGTACCTATTTCGGAAAGTCCTACTCCTATTATTGGCCTGCCATCTTCTACTCCTTCAATTGATTTTGGTAATATGAATGATGATTCTTGGATTTCACTTCTCTGGTAAACAATTTCTGTTGGTTTTGTCTGGCTAGATACAAAATTTTGAAATGATTCAATGTCTGTATATTCATTGCCTCCAGCGGAAACCAAAGTATCACCAGCTAGCAGACCTGCAGCCTCTGCCGGAGAATCCAAAAGAACTTCATTAACGCTAATATGCTTATTATGTATATATCTTACAGGAATATCATCTGTTACTTCTACTGGTGCTCCTGCCATAAATAATATTGTAAGTAGCAGCCATCCAGCAAGAATATTCATGGTAACTCCTGCGCATATTACAGCAACTCGCTTCCATATTGGTTTTGCACCAAAACTGTCTTCTTCTTGTTCATTTTCGCCATCTCCTCCTTTTATTTTAACAAAACCACCTAAGGGTATTGCATTTAAAGAATAATTTGTATCCCCATATTTTTTACTTATAAGTTTAGGGGGAAAACCTAAACCAAATTCTTCTACAGCAATGCCAGATTTTTTTGCTACCAAAAAATGTCCTAGTTCGTGAACCAGAACAAGGAAAGCTAAAATTACTATGAATACTATTATTGTTTCAATCATTTATACTGTCATTATTTCTTTTTCTTTTTCCGAGGACTTACTCTCTAATTTTGATATTGCCTCCTTGGTTGCCTCATCAAGATCTTTTAATTGATCACGCTTATCATCTTCTGTTAATGATCCTGATTTTTCTTCGGACTCAATTTTCTTTTTTTCATCTTCTCTTGCCCTTCTAATTGACACCCTAGCTTTTTCTAATTTTTCATTTAATGTCCTAACCATGCTTTTTCTGGTTTCCTCTGTCATTTCCGGAACGCTTACGCGCATCTTATCTCCATCAACAGCAGAAGTTAAGCCTCTGTCAGCTGAGGTAATTGCTTTTTCGATATCCTTTACAATAGATTTGTCCCATGGCTCAACCACAAGCATACGTGCATCCCCCACGCTAATACTTGCAAGTTGCGGTAATGGTGTTTGAACGCCATATGATTCAACCGAAATATCAGCCAGCAGGTCAACTGTGGCCCTTCCTGTTCGCATTGTTTTTATTTCATCCGAAAAATGGGTACTAATACCTCCTGTTACATCATCAAATTGTTTGATCATATTACGGTAATCTCTCTACTCCCATATACAGCACACCAGGAGTTTCTTTATTAATAGCTAAGGCGCTTGCTGCTCGCGTGGTTGGTAATTGTCTTGGTATCCAGTTAAATCCTCCATCTACAGAATGATACACTGTAAACCTGGTTCCATAAAAAATTTCTAAGGGATCATCTGGGTGAACTACAAGTGAATGTATATTAGCGTCTCTTTTACCAGAAATCAATGGCAAGCTTGTCCAATCTCTTCCGTGGTTTAAACTACGCAATAATCCAAATTTAGAAGCATATAATATTCCAGAGGGTGTAAGAACAAAGTCTCTATGGTCCGATGAGTCGCTGTACTCCTTAAACGCTTCAGTAAAAAGCTCCCAATTCTCTCCTGAGTCTCTGGATCTTGCTAATCCTTTTCCACTAGCTAAGGCATATACTGTATTTTGTTGATTTGGGTGAAACTCCATTCTAGATAGAACTAGCTGATTTTCCAGTTCCGCATGAACTCTCCAATTTATTCCATTATCTTCCGAAATTAATATGTCTCCCAAACTTGTTGCAGCATACAAAATAGAAGGATTCTCTGGGTTAAGAACTAGGCTTGTAATGGTAACCCGAGGATCATCACTAGTATATGTAGAGCGCCACCTAACACCTTCGTCTTCTGTTAATGCGATATTGCCACCAACTGCGGCATATATTCTCTTTGTATTATTTGGATGAATTACAATATCAACCACAGTCGTATTTGGAAGTATTAAATCCCAGTTATATCCACCATTCCAACTAACCCATAAGCCATTTTTCTTGGTAATAGCAAAAATTTTACGAGAATCATTTGGAGAAAATAACAGCTCACTAACATCCACATTTCCGATTGTTTTTCTACTTACCTTATCCTCAAAAATAGTTACTCTATGATCCCATGTATCAGCTTTGCTTGTGGACACCCATACACCGCCATCTGGATTTGTTTTTATGGTTCCTGGCGTACATGCAACTCCAAGCAACGCAACTCCTGCTGCTACAAAAAATAATTTAGTTTTGTTCATACTTTTTATTTTGATTTCCTACAAAGATATTATTAGATGCTCTGCTTCCATTTGCCAGTTTCTTGAGGATGGATTTGCAAGAGCGTGTAAAATAGATCGTAATACTATAGCACTGTTTTTTGTCTTTGTACTTATTACATGATTTCGTAAGGCCGGAACAGATTGTTCGATCCATGACCTAATCTCTGACTTTTCTATATTTGCCTGCATCCACAATCGCATTCGCTCGTTTACGTTAGAAATCTCGATTAATTCTTGCATTAAACTATCTTCTGTATCATCTGCATCTATTTTTTTAGATATGCAATATAATGGCACTATCCTTGAATATATTGTTTGCAAAACTTGATCTTTATGTCCAATTAGTAAAAATATATATGAATTCTTAGATGGCTCCTCTAAAATCTTTAAAAACGCATTTTGAGCTTGTGTATTCATCTTACCCACACCATCTACAATCAGAACTTTTTTTGTTGAACTAATTGGTGTCATAGATAACCAAGAGCGTGCTTTTCGTACTGTATCAATTGTAATTACTTCTTTTTCGGGCAATATCTGCAATACATCTGGATGCTCTTCTTTATTCATCGGAACAAACTCTTTTAAAAATTCCTCTAAAAGATTCTCGCGTGCGGTACTATTTGGACCAATTAAAGCGTATGCGTGGCTTAATGTTCTGTTTTGCGCACAATTTTTTAGATAAATTAGCAACCGATTGTGTCCAATTAATTCTTGGGCTTCTGACATAAGTTCATTATACAAAATTATACATCATTGAGTCAATAGAAAAGAAAAAACTGGGCGAACATATAGCTCACCCAGCCTTTTAGAATCTACCCTACAATTCCTAGTAATTCTGCTGGCTCTTGTTCTGGCCACACGTCTTCATTTCCATCGCTAGTTCCTGATAATTCCTCACATCTGTTGCGTGCGGTCAACTCATCAACTCTCTCAATTACAGGGTAGCAAAATGTATTATGCTTTACGGTTGAAACTACAGATCCATTCATCTGTATTATTCCTTTAGAATTTAAGCGATTAGCCTCAAGATATGATGCCACCACTCTCCATGTTGACTCTTTGTGTGCCATTATTACCCTCCTTAAAAGAACGATTAAAAAACCCTAGCCGATTTGGCTAGGGACAAGGTTTATGAAAATTTCTTCAATCT
>CAZXOU010000023.1:0-11419 GCA_964642355.1 uncultured Gammaproteobacteria bacterium | reverse complement strand
CAAACTTTTCTCTATAAGACTCTGGCAAATTATCAATATTAATTGCTGAGAGATGTGAATCAACATTTTCTAAATGTGGCAACACTAATATCAAATTTTGTTGCAAATTATCTAGAAGTTCAACCATGTCACCCTTGGCCTGACTTTTATCTATAAATGGAGTAATTGCATGTGTGATTAATCCTCCGACGATGGTAAGCTCTTCTCCAGCGGAAATTGCGTGCAACCCATCTTGTCCTTGAGGTAAAATATTTATCATTCCTCTTACAACTACGTTTAAGGAATCAATAGTTGTTCGTGCTTCGTTAAATTTCAACTGCGCTTCTAATAATTGAGCTTCTGCAGCCTCTGCTTGACCTTCGCCTATACTTTCTCCTATTAAAGAAATATTTTCGTAACCTTCTTGAGTTGCACCCAAAACCTTACCCTCAATTAAGCGAATCTGGCTTGGAGCTATAGAGGCAAACTTTACAGGTATAACAACCACAGCAGCAATAATAGCTGCAATACCTAAACTCCTGTAAAACTTTTTAGGCGGGTTTGCAAATACAGAAAAATAATTTTTAACTGTCTCAAATACGGCATTACCAATTAAAAGCACGGCAGTTCCTCCAGAGCTGATTAAGCGATAAACACCCAATACAACTAAAGTAAATAGTTTAATTGGTATTATAATACCACCCTTAACAATTGCAACAATTCCTAAAATAAATTGCTCTAAAGTCCACGAAACAGCATTGCTCGCACTTCTTCCGGCTTTAACTGCACCCAAATTTGCTTTTTCAACTAATTTTAATAAAACCTGAAAAGCCAGTAAAAAACCTAAAGGAATTGATAACAAAAATTCAAATACCCATCTCATGATTGCTTTAAGTGTGGCCAATAATCCAAGCACTATTTTATTCGGAATTGATCCAATTTTAAATGGCTCTCTTTTTGATTTATGTTTTTTTGATTTCTTGCCAAGTAAATTTATGCTGACTTTATTCATCCCACCTTTGTACGTTTGAGACACATTTTTCCTTAATCTCTCAACTTCTTTTACCCATGCAACATCTTCGTTATTAGACTTATCATCACTACTAACTTCTGCAACTTCTTTAGATGGAATATCGTTCTCGCTAAGCAAACGAACCACATATGGAGACTGACTATGTTTTCTTTTATTTACTTTAACTTTTAGGGTTGTGGTTTTAACAGTTTTATCTACTGCCTCATCTACTGTTTCTATTGCGTTATCAATTTTCTCTATAGTATTTAGTAATACTCCTTTTTTAGATTCTGACTCAAGCTCTTCTTTGTGTGCTTTCTTTTTATGTGCATAACCCTTTTTCTTAACCAAAGAAGAGTAATCATCATTATGAATCACCTTTTTTGTAATAGAAAAAGCAAGATGGTCATCTGCATCTGTTGCGGTTTTCTTTTTAGCAAGTGAAATTTTTTCTGCCTTGCTATGTTTAATTTTTGAGGATGGTGTTTTTTGTTTTTTTGGCATGCATGGCTATAATTTCAATGTTTTGATTATACCATAATCCGTGAATATACATCAACAGTATCCTTGGCAAGCTTTTGCCAAGAAAAATGCTTTGCGCGTTCTCTTCCTCGCGCGCTAAGGTAATCTTGTACTTTATGTGTTCCACCCACATAATCTATTGCACGCGCAATGTCTTCTATATCTTTTGGGTTGCAATAATGCGCGCAATCAGTAAGCACTTCTGGCAAGCTAGATGATTTGGCAGCCACAACAGGAATTCCCCGACTGCAAGCTTCTAAAGGCGGCAATCCAAACCCTTCGTACAAAGATGGAAAAGCAAATACTTTTGCTCCTCTGTATATGCCATCTAAATTTTTATCATCCACATCTCCTGTAAATATAATATCTTTTTGAATATTTTTATCTACCACACTATCTTCTACGTGTTTTTGAACCTTTTTATAAAACTCATCTATTCTTCCCACAAGTACAAGCTGCCAGTTACGATTATACTTTTCTCTAATAATTTTAAACGCATTAATTAATGATTCTAAATTTTTATGGGGATACGCGCTTCCTACATACAAAACATATTGTTTTGTAATATTAAAACATTTTGCAAGCATCTGATCAAACTGAGAGGTATTGCGCATTATATCAGTTCCAAGAATCATTTTTTCTACACCTAAGTAAGTGGTGGTGATCTTTTTTTCGTCTATATTAAGATGCCTTACAATATCTCGCTTTGTAAATTCTGACACTGCAATTATTTTTACTGCTTTTTTAACGGCATTATTAAGAACTTTATGGTATCCCCATATCTTGATTTTAAATTTCCATTTTGGAAGATTAGTAGATCTAGTGTCAGGAAAATGAAAAACAATTAAATCATGAATAGTAACCACATATGGCACAGGACACCAATAAGGGACATTTAAATGAGTAAAGTGCATCATCTCTACTCCAGATTTTTTTATTAAGCCAGGCATAGTTATATGCTCTCGAAATCCATACCATTTAACATCTGTCACTACGATATTAAATTTTGCCTTGTCTAAATTTAAATCACTTGCTACCTCCCTAGGAACAAACAAAGTATATGTATTATCATCATCTAACTTAGCCAATTCTAATACCAGACATTCAGTATATCTGCCAATGCCTCTATTATGTGTTCCATACATTCTTGCATCAATTCCTATGTGCATATGTATTCTCTATTATTTGCAATGTCTCTTTTGCGGTTTTATCCCAGCTGAAATTTACAGTTTGCGTTAAACCTTTCGCCCGAAGTGATTTAGCCAAATCCTCGTCATTTATAATTTTCCTTATAGATTGAACCATCTCATCTACTCGATGCGCATTTATAAGAAGCGCAGCATTTCCTGTAACCTCTCCCAATGATGAATTAGAAGCCGCGATAACAGGAATACCGCATGCAAACGCCTCTAAAATTGGAAATCCAAATCCCTCATAATGAGATGGATAACAAAATATTGATGACAAAGAGTATAAAGCAGGAAAATCAAACACACGAACTTCCTTAACTATGTGTATGTTATCACTAAATTCACTATCACGCACTTGATCTATTAAACTTTCTGACTTCCATCCATTATGCCCCGCAAATACTAAATGAAATTCCTTGGATTCTTCCGGATAATTCTTTTTCCAGTCAATAAAGGCAGAGAGCGCTAGTTCGTGATTTTTGCGAGGCTCAATTGTTCCGGTCTGAAGTATAAATGGAGCATTTGGCAGATTATAATGTTTTTTTACCTGATTTAATATCTTACTTCCAATAACAGGTCTAAACTTATTATCAACTCCAGAATGAACAGTTGTGATTTTTTTATTTGATATACCATACTGATATTCAATATCTTGCTTTGTGCTATGTGAAACTGCAATAATTGAATCTGCTCTTTCGCACAAATCTTTAGGTCCTACAAGTTTATGCCAAATATTTTGCCGGGTAGTAAAAAATTCTGGAAATATCTCAAATGACAAATCATGCATTGTTATAACTGTTTTGCATTTATCTGACCAGCTTGCATACAACATTCCTGGAAAAAATAATATATCACAACCACCAATTAGTTCATCTATTTTAGGCCATTTAAAAAATCTAAAACTGGCATTTAAAAATTTATTCGGGAACCTATACTGATATACTTTTACATTTGGATATTTAGACAATTCCGTTAAAATCTTGTTAGGTTTTCTTTTGTATTGGTTAACAAATAATTTTATTTCGTGATTTTGAGCATTAGGAATTAAATTTTCAAGTAAATTTTTTGTGTACACAAACACACCTCCTGTTCCCTCTTGTAATACTCGTGCATCAATGCCGATTATCATAATATTATTTACGTTCTAAATACTTCATTTCAACAAAAGTTTTTAAATCATTTTTAAATCTTTCCTTGCTGTACTGCTGACTATGGTTACGTATAAATTCATGGTCATATGAATCACGTTTCATACGTATAACTGAATCTGCCAAAGACTGCCATGTTTGTTCCTCGAACAATACTCCTGTGGTACCAGTTATAATTGTTTCACGAGCTCCACCTGCATCGTACGCAATTACAGGTGTTCCAGCTGCCATTGCTTCTATTGCAGCAATTCCTGCATCTTCTTCTTGCGGATGTATGAACCCTATTGCGCCTGCTAATAACTTCTTTTTGGTTGGCTCATCTGCGTTTCCAGTAAAATAAATATTAGATTCTGCAATTGACTCTAAATGCTTCCTCTCCTCTCCATCACCAACGACCACCAGAGGCATATTTAATCTGTTAAATGCCTTGATTGCAATATCAACTTTTTTATAAGGTCTTAGCCTGGAAACTAAAACAAAATAATTCATTTTAGGAATATTTGGATATCCAAGTGTATCAACAGGTGGATACATAACTACGCTATCACGATTGTAGTAGCGCTTGATTCTATCTGCCACAAATTGAGAATTCGCAATAAAATGATCAACTCTTTGGGCTGCTAAAAAATCCCACATGCGAAGACGGTGGAGTACAAATGGTAGAACCTTGCCGATTAATCCTCCTCCACCTACTTCACTTGCATAAGTTTGCGCATCACTCCAAAGATATCTGGTTGGAGTATGGCAATAGCAAACATGTATTGAATGAGGGGGAGCAATAGCACCTTTGCCAAATGCTGAAGCAGAAGAAAGGATTACATCGTAATCAGATAAATTATACGATTCAACTGCAGTGGGCATCATAGATAAATACCACCTTAAGTGGGACAAGGAAAAAGGCAGCTTTTGAATGAAAGATGTATTTATCTCTAATCCATTAAAAAAATCTTTTACCTTTTTTTGGTCATTTACCAAGGTATACAAAGGCGCTTTTGGCCACATTTTGTGCATTTCCAAAACAACCCGCTCTGCTCCTCCTATTTGATTTAGGTGATCATGCACCAATGCTACATTCATAGTATTAGACCGCGTCTTTTCCTCTTATCACCACAAAAGGAGTTCGTAATAATATTTGTATATCAAGCCAAAAGCTCCAATTTTCTATGTAAAATAAATCTAAGCGAGCTTCGTCATCAAAAGAAAGTCCGCTTCTGCCAGATACTTGTGCCATTCCAGTTACTCCAGGTTTGATATTTAGCAATCGTTTTTGCGCTCCAGTATATTTACCTACTTCTTCTGGCTCATGAGCACGAGGCCCAACCAAGCTTATGTCTCCTAGAACTACGTTTATAAAATTCGGCAATTCATCTATTGTCCACTTGCGTATAAATCTGCCAACTCGAGTAATTCGCGGATCATCTTTCATTTTAAATAAAGGGCCGTCACCTCTTTCGTTAAACATAGAAAGTTGAGTTTTCATTTTATGTGCATCATTTACCATTGATCTAAATTTATATAACTCAAACTTGCGCGCATTATCTCCTAATCGTGTAAGCTTAACTAAAATAGGCCCTTTAGAATTAATTTTAATTGCTATGGACACAATTATAAAAATCGGCAAAAGTACAATTAATAAAATAACTGCAATAATTATATCTACTACTCTTTTAACAATCCTTCCCCAGCCATCTAAAGGAGTTCTTTTAATATGCACAACTGGCGCTCCTCCAAGATCTGTAACTTCTATGTTTCCAGTCTTTGCTTCTAATACATCCGCTGCATAAGAAAAATCTAAATGATGTTCTTGGCAAAATGTATACAAGCGTGCAACCTCTCTTCTGCCATGATTTGGATCTGCATGAATTACAATGTCCGCTGATTGGTTCTTTGCCATGTTGGCCAATGATCCTAAAGATGCGTCATCTAACTTTCTAAAATGCCTAACAACTAAGTATCCAGATTTAATATCTTGTTTAAGTGAGCTAATAAGATTATATGCAGTTCTATCATCTCCAAAAATTACTGTTTTATGAACTCCTACATGTTTCTCAAATAATGATCGCTGAATATTGCGTACAATTAATCTTCCTAGAAATACAAAAAAGATTGAGCTTAAGAATCCAGCTAATACTATAAATCTAGATCCAAACAGTTCATGTCTAAAAAATATAAATAAGACAATCAATACCAAACCCATAGAACAACCAATTACAACTCTATTAAACTCATGAATAAGCCTACGTGTTGTCCTAATTGAGTACATCCCAGCCAAAGCAAACATTGGAAGCCAAATTAGGGCTACAACAGCTACTGTAATTAGGTACTCTTTTAAGCCAATTGCAAAAATAACTGGCCTAACATCAGTTAAAAAAGTATTATATCGTAAAAAATAAGCAGCTAATCCTGCAATTAAAAGCATGATATAATCCACTGGAATCAACAAAAAAGTAAATATTAGTTCTGTTTTCTTCATATTGTTTGATTACCTTAACACTTTCGCGCGTGGTAAGAAAGGTATTATAAACAAAACTTGACATATTGTGCAAGTTCTGATATTATACACATATTGTGCATTTACAATGGATAGGAAGACTAGACAATCGCCGTGCCCGCCTCTTCGGCGGACAGGGAGGAAAGTCCGAACACCATAAAAAAATAGTTGCTAACAGCAACCAGTATAAGAATGTGATTAAAACCCCTCGAGAGTTTTATTCATATTCAAAGCTCGGGCAAGTGCAACAGAAAGTATACCGCCTATCCGCCGATGAGGCGGAGGTAAGGTTGAAACTGTGAGGTAAGAGCTCACACGCTTGTGTAGTGATGCACAAGAAGGGGTAAACCCTATTTGGTGAAAGAGCAAATTTGGTAGCTCGTTTGAGTCATACAGCAATGTATGATCTAGATAGATGATTGTCCTCGACAAAATTCGGCTTATAGGTTTCCCTATCCATTGTAATTGCATATAAAATAGCAAGCATTAAATTGCTGGTTTTATTATTTATTTATGCTAATGTACTTATGTATTAGACTTAAAAATATTCTATCGTACTTTAAAAAAAGGAAAATGCCATGGATTATGAATTGAGCTTTAAGCATCGAAGAAAATCGATTGCTAATTTGTTCATTCGGTATTTAGCGTACATAGTACTATTTAAATTCTTTTATAAGGTAAGTGTTACAGGAGAAGATTTTATTCCAGAAAAAGGACCAGCCCTACTTATCCCTAAGCACATTTCGAACCTAGATACATTTTTAATAGGAGCAATGGTTCATCATGTCTACTTTAGGCCCTTGTATTTTTTAATGAAGGCAACAATACCAAAACCAATAGAGGCATTCGGCGGTATTAGAATCGCTAGGGTCAAAGATTTTAGAAGTCGTAAAAAATACTCAAAAAGGAAAAACAATAAATGGAAAAAATCACTTCAAGCGAATTTACCCAAGTACTGCGAATGGTTATACAAACAAGATGAAATAATAGTATCTTATCCAGAGGGAAAGCGCACACCCGATCGCGTTGGGAAAATTCATACTACCTCAATAGAACATGTACAGCAATTGGGATATGATATACCTATAATTCCAATTGGAATTGAATATGAAGATAAAAATAAATATCGCTCAAAAGTTCATATTCGCATTGGAATTCCTATCGATATCCCTAGCAATTACTCCGAAGAAGAACTCGCCTCTTTAATTGGGGCAACTCTAAAAAAGTTGAGTAGGATTAACTAAGTACTGGCTCTGCGCTTGCGTGGAGCCTTTTATTTTACTTCTTTATCTATTGCACGATTCACTAGATCATCTGCTTTTTTATTTTTTGACCGAAGCACATGCTTAATGGAATATGATTTAAATCCTTGAATAAGATTCCACGCTTTCACATATAATGACGCAAGGTCTTTGTCACGAACTTTATACTCCTGTTTAATTTGTTTGACGATGAGTTCACTATCCATTACGACATTTACCTCGCTTGCGTCAAGTTTTTTTGCTTCTTCTAGCCCCCGAATTAGGGCTTTATATTCTGCTTGATTGTTTGTAGCCTTGCCAATATATTCTGATATTTCCTTAACTTTCTTGCTCTTATCAGTAATAAAAACACCAATCCCAGAAGGACCTGGATTTCCTCTTGAACCTCCGTCTGTATGTATGGTTAACTTCATAATTATTGAGTTTTTAAATCAACTATTTTAAGTTGAATGTCTTTTTTACCTTTCCATTCGTTTATACTTATATCATATACTATATCAATCAAATCACCTTGATTCAACTTGTCCGCGTATTTTTCTCCAAAACCGAACGCAACCGCAGAGTGCGTTGCTCCATTCTGATCTATTTTAATGCGCATATGAGCATTCTCTTTTCCCATTAAAAATACATCCTCGACCCTAACTCCGAATGATACAAACTTTGGAGTAACATTACCCATACCAAATGGATTTAATTTTTCTAATTCATTCACCAAATCCCAATCAATCTGATCCAAACTAAGCTCCATGTCTATAACTAGCTGCTTTATCAAATCCTCATCTGTTAATTCCTGATCTGCCACTTTATTCATTTTAGCTTTAAAATCACCAAGCATTGTCCTGTCTTTTAAAGTAAACCCACACGCGCCCTCGTGCCCGCCAAAACGAGATAAATATTCACTGGATTTTTGCAAAGCTTCTGTGATATTAAACTTAGGAATACTCCTGCCAGATCCTGTTAAGCCTTTTTCTGTTCTAGTAATAACTAAAGAAGGCCTATGAAACATTTCTGTAATTCTTCCGCTTACAAGCCCAACAACTCCAACTGGCCAGGTATCTCCAACCGCAACTAAAACTTTGCTTTCTTTTAACTGATCTTTTACCTTCTCTATGGCCTCCTTTTGAATTCTGCTAGTTTCTGCTTGGCGAGAAAAATTAGTTTCATTTAATCCGTTTGCTAATTCATTTGCTTTTGCATTATCGTTTGATTCTAATAATTCATAAGCTGTATTTGCATGGTCTAATCTACCTGCTGCATTTAAACGCGGTCCAATTAAAAATCCAATTTCATAAATTCCAAGCTCTTTTGACCTTGTTTCAATAAAACTTATTAATGATCTCAAACCTATTCGCTGTGTTTTATTAAGCACAGTTATGCCATACTTTACAAATATACGATTTTCACCCTGCAGGTCCATCATATCTGCCACAGTTGCAATTGCTACCAAATCTAATAGCCATTTTTCTTTTCCCTCTGGCAATTCAAATGATTTCCACAATGCTTGAACAACTTTAAAAACAACGCCAACTGCTGCTAATTTTTTAAAGGGATAAGTTTCCCCAGTTAAATGAGGATTTAAAAAAGCGGTAACGTCTTTTGGCAGTTCTTGGGGTTCTTCGTGATGATCGCAAATAATTACATCAAGACCTAATTCTTTCGCATATGCAACTTCTTCTACATTACTTGAACCGCAATCCACTGTGATTAAAAGTTTAGCTCCTTTGGATGATATATAATCGATTGCAATTTTATTTAATCCATAACCTTCTTTTTCTCTGTGGGGAATATAAACCTCCACATTTTCCAAACCACATTGTCGCAAGACATCAACCATTAACACAGACGAGCAAACTCCATCTGCATCATAATCTCCATAAACAAAAACTGTTTCTTGACCATCTAAAGCAAGCTTGACCCTATCAATCAATTTCTGCATGTCGCGAAATAGAAAAGGATCATGCAGATCTTCGTATTCTGGATTTAAGAATTTATCTATTTCTTCATTGGAAGATAATCCTCTATTTACTAGTAATGACAAAATAACCCGATTTATATCGGGATATTTTGTTTCTAGTGCTTGATTATTTACCTCCTTAATCTTCCAATTAAGCATGTGCGCCTGTTGATAATTTTTTATACACCCAAGCAGTTGCTAGTAAACTTGTAGGTATTGTTGCAAATAGTCCAATTCCAAGTGCTAACATACCAAGAATATTAATTCCAAAAAGCAATAGTCCGAGTAAAATTAAATTTAATGTTTCGCCATCTGTCATGTGCCAGCTTTGCTTTAAAGCATCTATTGGTCCTGTATTTTTTTCCACTATTATATATTGATAAAATTGAAACTTGATTGCAAATATAATTCCAGGAACAATAAGCAATACAAGTCCAACTACAACTATTAGTCCATACAGTAAAGACCCAATAAAATAATTAATAATACATGATACTCCTGAAAACAAATCACCTACTTTACCGGTGCTTCCTTTAACAAATTTTAAAGCAATCTTTATTACTCCTATTGAGATCAAAAGCTGAAGTCCCCAAAAAACTAATCCTACTATCCCAAAAAATATTACAGCTAGCGTTGGAAGATTAATCTCATCAAATGCTCCTGTAATAATTCCAGGTACATACGAAATTATCGATACAATTATAATAATTTGAGCAAAAAACCAGAAATTTTTTTTCATGGTTGCGAAGCCATATTTTATTGCATCTGATTTTGAAAATTTTTGTGTTGCCATATATTTATTTTTTAACTTCCTCATTCCCGCCTGGGGAAAGATCTAAGTCCTCTTTTAATTTATTAGTTGATCTACTTATTAAAATTGTAACCCCAACAACTATGACAGTTACTACAATTGCGTATATAAACTTTACAGCAATATCATCTGGCTTGCCAAATGGGTTTGCTTTTTTAAATAAATCTTGAATCGCGCTATTCCATGCCAAAGCCGCAACCAAACCAAATCCAGCTGTTGCAAGTTTTGCCATTTTTTCTAATACCTCTAGTTTTAATCTTTTTTTTGACATATTATATTCTCTTTAAAGTGTGATTTACGCGTTTAAGCTCATTATCCAAATCCTTTTTGTAAAGTATACCTTCTTGCGCTCCAATCTTACGTATTACAGATTCGGAATTGGTGATTCCTAAATCAAGCGCATATTCAACATCATCTTTCTTTAGTAAGCCGCTAATAAATCCTGAGCCAAAGGAATCCCCAGCTCCGGTAGCTTCTAAGGCTTTTATAGATTTGTCTGCTGTCATATATAATATTTCAGAGTCATTCGCATAATACACGCCCTCAATTCCATCACTTATAATTACTGATTCTGGGCCTTTAGAAAGCAATGCTTTTAAAAGAGTTTTTGGTTTATTCTCTGCTCCGGTAAGCTCTAATGCCTCATCCCTGTTTACCATAAAAACAGTACATTCTTTCATAAACTTAGATAATCCGCTCATTCCCTCGTGCAATTGACTAGACCCAGGATTCCATGCCCAAGATATTGAATTAGATTTAACTGATTTTGCAATGTCCCCCAGTTCTTTTTTCCAGCTCTCTCCCGAAAGCGCGGTTGTATAGTACCATTTAGTTTTGTTGATTCCTCGTGTACTAGAACTAAAATTTAATTTATCACTTGCTCCTCGCTCTGTTAAAACAGATCTATCGTGCTTTTTTTTGCCTGCGGAAATTAATACAGAAAATCCAGTTGGCAAATTTGCATTGCGTTTTACAAAATTTGTTTTAATCCCTTCTTGCTTCATTTATTTTAGAATCATCTGTAGAATTATTTAGGTTGTAGAAATGTTT
>CAZXOU010000022.1:0-11431 GCA_964642355.1 uncultured Gammaproteobacteria bacterium | reverse complement strand
TTCGCCAGGTAGTATAGTATTAATTATTGTTGGGGTTGGTTCACTAGACTGCACTGAATCAATATATATACTAGCCTCACTTGGTAAAGATTTAACCACCATACTTCCGGTTTCCACAACTCTATTATATTTAAAATCATATCTAAAACCAGCAGTATATAACACCAAAGGTGGTGCTGCTAAAAAGAATAATACAGTAAATGCTGTATATAGAATTCTGCGAGTTTTTAAATTCATATGTCTAAATTTAGGATCACTGGGGGAAACAAACTAAATGGAACCTGGCACACACAAGGTATGAAAAACGCTGCCACTCCTGTACTTGCTGCAACACTTTTAACCAGAGAAGAGTGCATTATTCGTAATATACCGCGAATAAGTGATATTCACCATATGCTATCTATCTTAGAAGATCTTGGCGCTAATTTAAGCTGGGTAGATGAACACACTTTAAAGATTCGTACGCCTGAAATCTTAAAACATGAAATGGATTATCTTCTTACCAGGCGTATGCGTTCATCAGTACTATTAATAGGTCCTGTTTTGTCAGTACTTGGCAAGGTGCGCATAGCAGAGCCTGGTGGGTGTAATATTGGCAACAGACCTCTGGACGTACATACCAAAGCATTTGAATCAATGGGCGCTAGTGTTACTCTTGGTAAAGATGCATACTATACTATAAATGGCGGTAAATTACAAGGAGGGGTTGTGGAACTTACCGAAAGAAGCGTAACTGCAACAGAAAACGCGTTAATGGCAGCAAGTAGGATTCCAGATAAAATTATCATAAAAAATGCTGCATCAGAGCCTCATATTGTGTGTTTATCTGAATTTTTAAAAGCAATCGGAGTTAAAATTGAAGGCCAAGGTACAGAAGAAATTACAGTAATTGGTTCAACAGAACTCAAAGGAGCTGAATTTGAAATTATCCCAGATCAAGTAGAAATTGGTACAATTGCGGTGCTTGGGGCAGTATGTGGCGAATCTATAACAATCGATCCAGTAGTTGCGAAAGATATGAAGGCAGTAAAAGATAAACTTACAGAAGCAGGCGTTAGGTTAGAGGAACAAGAAGACAAATGGATTATAAAAAACAGTTTAGATAACCTTCGTGCATTTAATATAGAAACTGCACCTGATCCTGGTTTTCCCACAGATTTGCAGGCACTTTTTGGACTTTTGGCAACTCAAGCAAAAGGCGAAAGTAATATATATGACCCAATGTTTGAAAATCGTTTAGGATATATTAATGAGTTAAATAAAATGGAAGCAACTGCCCAAATTAATGATGAACATAATGCGTCTATTACAGGGCCTACAAAGCTTGTAGCTTCAGATTTAAATAGCTTAGATTTGCGTGCTGGTGCAACTTTAATTATTGCGAGCCTTATTGCGGAGGGAACCACAACCATCAATCAAGCGGAAATTATAGACAGGGGATACGAAAAGATAGATGATCGTCTAAAAAAACTTGGTGCAGATATAGCACGCCTTGTTTGATTAGTTTGGTATGGTATTATATAAAAATGAATTATTTTAAAAAATATATTTCATCTTATTTTGTAGTAGTAATAATCGCTGCTGTATTTGTGGGCGGTTTTTATATTGGAAAAGGTGAACAAGAAATAGTTGTTGTAAATGATAAAGGTGAACCAATTGAATCTGGAGAAGTAATCATTGATAAAAGCAAGGTTAAAGAATATCTTGGAGAAGATGTTGATTTTGATCTTTTTTTAACTGTTTGGAATATGCTCGGGGAAAGATATGTGGATCAGCCAGTTTCGGATACTAAATTATTTTATGGCGCAATGCAAGGATTGGTATCTAGCCTTGATGATCCTTATTCTGTGTTCTTAGAGCCAAAAATTTCAGAGGAGTTTACAGAATCATTAAACGGAAGGTTCGAGGGAATAGGCGCAGAAATTGCAATTAAAAATGAGATATTAACGGTTGTTGCTCCTTTGCCAGAGTCTCCCGCAGAAATTGCTGGGTTAAAAGCTAAAGACAAAATTGTAAAGATTGATGGATTATCTACAGAAGATATGCGATTAGATGAAGCAGTTAATAATATTCGTGGCGAAAAAGGAACAATTGTTGTGCTAACTGTAGCAAGGGTAGATGCAGAAGATTTTATAGATGTAAGTATTACGCGCGACACAATAAAAGTTAAAAGTGTTACTTGGGAAATGTTAGACGATGATATTGCATATATACAAATGCGCAATTTTAATACAGATACCGCAAGATCGTTTAAAACTATACAACGCGAAATTATTGTAAAAAATCCAAAATCTGTAATATTTGATTTACGTAACAACTCTGGTGGCTTTTTACAAACATCAATTGATGTTGCAAGCGCTTGGATAGATAACAAGCTTGTTGTAAGCGAACGCTCCAATAGCGGATCTAAGACATATATGACAGCAGAAAAGCCTTTATTCCTTGATCTCCCAACGGTTGTCTTGGTAAATGGAGGAAGTGCAAGTGCTTCAGAAATTGTGGCAGGAGCTTTGCAAGATTATGAGCTTGGCTATATTATTGGAGAACAAACTTTTGGAAAAGGATCTGTGCAAGTTTTGGAAGATCTTCCAGATGGATCTAGTGTTAAGTTTACAATTGCTAAATGGTTTACTCCAGAAGGAAGATCTATTGACGAAGAAGGCGTAACACCAGATGAGGAAATTGAGCTAACAGAAGAAAATTTTGGCGCAGATGTTGATCCTCAATTAGATAGAGCAATACAATATCTTAAGTCACTATGAAAGTAATATTAACTAAATTTGTACCAAATCTTGGAGAGGCGGGAGATATAGTTGAGGTAGCTCCTGGTTATGGTAGGAATTTTTTAATTGCCAAAGGACTTGCAGAGGAAGCCACAAAAGATGTAGTTGTAAGATCACAATCGAAAAAAAATAAAAAAGAACGACAAAAATCTGAAGAAGAAAAAAAGAATAACAAAGTTAAGTATGTTCTAGAAGGAAAAACTATTCTTGTGCGCGGTACAGCCAACGAAGAGGGTAACTTATTCGGGGGCATTGGACCAAAAGAAATTGTAGAGACAATTTTAAAAAGAAAAAAAATTACAATCGATCCAAAACAAATAAAATTACCACACCATCTTAAGACTTTGGGAACACACGAAGTTATGCTACACTTAGGTGGAGAAGAAAAAATAAAATTTATAGTTGACATCGAGCGTACTAATGAGTAATACAAAATACATATTTGTTGTTGGAGGAGTAATGAGCTCCGTTGGAAAGGGGATTGCGAGCGCATCTATCGCAAAAATTCTGCAGTCCAGGGGTTTTAGCGTCTCCTTAATAAAATGTGATATGTATGTGAACATTGATGCCGGCACCATGCGCCCAACAGAGCATGGTGAAGTTTTTGTTGGAGATGATGGCATAGAGGCAGATCAAGATCTTGGCACATACGAAAGATTTGTAGATCAGATATCAACTAGTGAGAACTACATAACAACAGGCCAAGTGTATCAGGAAGTAATCCGAAAGGAGCGCAATTTAGAATACAAAGGAGAAGACGTAGAAGTAGTTCCAGATATTCCAAACGAGATTTTACGTAGAATAGGATTAGTAGAAAAAAAGAATAAAAGTGATTTTATTATAATTGAAATTGGAGGTACGGTTGGTGAGTATCAAAATGTTTTATTTCTGGAAGCAGCCAGAATGATGAAGTTAAAAAAACCAGAAGATGTAGTAAATATTTTAGTTTCATATCTTCCTATTCCTCCTAAAGTTGGGGAGATGAAATCTAAACCAACTCAATATGCAGCAAGAACCTTAAATGGCGCAGGCATTCAGGCAGATTTTATAATTTGTCGCAGTGAACAACCCTTAGATAAAAAACGCAGAGAAAAAATAGCAATATTTTGCAATGTTGCAAGCGATGCGGCCATAAGCGCTCCTGATGTTGATAGCGTGTATGATGTGCCAGTTAATTTTATAAAAGAAAAATTAGACGATAAAATTCTTAAGAAATTTAATATAAATCCGCGCAAAACCAATATGAAAGAGTGGCGCGCTCTTGCAAGCAAGCTTAAAAGACTTAAAAAAGAAGTAAAAATTGCCGTAGTTGGTAAATATTTTGGAACAGGAGATTTTGAACTAGCAGATTCGTATATTTCAGTCATAGAAGCTGCAAAACATGCTTCTTGGTATAATAATCTAAAGCCGAAATTTACTTGGATAGATTCAGAAAAATACGAAAAAGATCCTAAGTTAGTTTCTGAATTAAAGGAATATGATGGCGTAATTGTTCCTGGTGGGTTTGGTACTAGAGGAATAGAGGGGGTAATTACAGCAATTAAATATGTTCGCTTAAATAACATCCCTTATTTAGGGCTGTGTTATGGAATGCAGCTTGCAACTATAGAATTTGCGCGAAATGTGGCTAAAATAAGAACAGCGACCACCGCAGAAATGGATGATACAGCCAAGCATCAGGTAATTCATATTATGCCAGATCAAGAAAAGAAATTACTTAAAAAAGATTATGGCGCAAGCATGAGATTAGGATCTTGGCCAGCTAAGCTTCTAAAGGGATCTAAAGTGCAAAAAGCATATCGTGAAAATAAAGTTGATGAACGGCATCGTCATAGATATGAATTTAATAACGAGTATCGTGAGAGGCTAGAGAAAGCAGGTTTAATAATATCTGGTACTTCACCAGACAATCATATTGTAGAAATTGTGGAATCAGAGGATCATCCATTTTTTGTTGGTACGCAGTTTCATCCAGAATTTAAATCCAGGCCAATGAAACCACATCCATTGTTCCGTGAGTTTGTAAAAGCAAGTATAAAAAAGAAGTAATAAAAAACAGTTCATTCAGAGCTGTTTTTTGTTGTCCGCCGAAGAGGCGGGAATAGTTAAATTACTTTTGTGCTGTTACATTCACTTCTACACGCATCTTTAGCTTATTATCATATCCGCGTTTCATCTTTTTCTTAAATTTTACAAACCCTTCTTTTATTGCGAACATGGAATCATCATTTGCGCGCTTAACGTTTAAACCTGCAAAATATCGTGTTCCGCGCTGTCTAACAATAATAGCACCTGCTTTTGCATGTTCACCACCATAAAGCTTAACACCTAAGCGCTGTCCTTTGGAATCTTTTAAATTGGCCGTGGAACCACCCGCTTTCTTATGTGCCATGCGTCAATATTTAATAATAAAATTATATTAACAAACAAAACGTTTTTGGTCAAGTATAGCAAATAGTGTTATAATTATTGAATATGGCAGACTTTATTAAACTTCCAGAAACTCCTCCAATTCAGCCAGAACAGGCTGAAAAGGAGGAATTACCATTACAAGAGGCACAAGAACCATCTAATGTTGTAGAAGGAAATTTTCCTCAACAAGAGAACCAGAAACAAGTTCAAGCTACACCAGATCAAGAATCTGAACCACAGCAAGATCACACAGGTAGGATTGTCTCATTAAAAGAGCGCGTACAAGAAACACCTCGTGATGCATCTGCATTAAGGAAAGACGTTGAACAGGCAATGTCAGAGAGGTCAAAAAAACTAGTTGATTTATACAAAGAGTTAGATCAAGCTACGCAAGTTAAAGTAAAAGATGAAGGTGAAAAAGCAGCAATTAAGATAGAATCACTTTTGGAGAAAGGAATAGAAAATGGGGTTAGTGATGATAAGTCTATTAGTGATGATGTGCTTAAAATTATAAGAAAGTGGATGGAAGAAATTCCAGGTGTTAGTAAGTTTTTTTTAGAGCAGGAGTCAAAGCTTATAACAGATGAAGTTATAGGGCTTATGCGAAATACCATTCAAGGATTAGATACACCACAAGAGAAAGAATATAAAGAAGCGGCCTAAAATCAAAACAAAATAAAATTATGACCAACATTTTGTTCGGAATTGTAGCTATAATATTCGTATTAGTTCCACTCTCTTTTGTGGCAAGGATTTTTACACGCAGAATGTACAATCGGTTTAATCCATTTGCCATGATAACTTTGCGCGTTTTACTGCCAAAGGAATCTTTGGAAATAGAACAAGAACAAAAACAGCAGCTTGAGGCAAAAGCATTAATTGCGCCAATTGAATCTTTTATGGCTAATTTGGCTGGAATGAAAGCAGAGCGCGGTTGGAATGCTTTTTGGACTGGTAGGCGGGATCATTTTGCATTTGAAATTGTAGCAAACGAAGGAGTAATTTCTTTTTATGTAACTGTTGCAGATGATATGCGACAATTTGTGGAACAGCAAATACAAGCACAATATCCAGATGCTTTTATAGAGGAGCGCCAGGATTATAATATTTTTGGTCCTAAAAGCGTGGTTGCAGGATTAAGTTTTAAATTTAAGAAGGATTATTTTTTCCCTATCAAAACATATCAGGACATGGAGTCAGATCCATTAAATGCGCTTACAAATTCACTTTCTAAATTTAGAGATGTAAAAGGTGGTGGCGCTGCTATACAGTATATTTTAAGAAGCGCGCACCCAAAGTGGCATTATGCTGCCACAAGGCTTGCACGTGAGGTAAGAGCCGGGAGAAAGCTATTTAGCGCCACAAGAATGGCTGGAGATTCACCAATCTCTAGCACTTTTTTTATGGTTGCGCAGGCAAGGAGAAAGACTAAGAACGATGAAGAAAGATCACAAATGCCAACGCAGCCTTTAAGTCAGTTCGAAGAAGAAGCACTTGCAAAAGTACAACAAAAATCTTCTAAAAGCGGTTTTGAAGCTAATATCAGAATTGTGGTTGCAGTAGATGATGAAACTCAAGCTAATACTCAATTAGCCGGGATTGCAGATGCGTTTTCCCAATATGCTGGTTATGAATATGGAAATGGGTTTGAGAGAGTTAAGCCACGCAATCTGGATAAATTTTTAAATGATTTTATATATAGGAATTTTATAGAGCATAAAAAAATAATTCTAAACACAGAAGAAGTTTCTTCTATGTTTCATTTTCCTCTTCCTCAGGCAGAAACTCCGAACATACTTTGGCTTACCTCTAAACAGGCTTCTGCTCCAGTTGCAATGCCTACTGAAGGTCTTATCTTAGGACATAATGAGTATCGCGGGGAAGATCAAATTGTAAGAATTAAAGATGAAGACAGAAGGCGCCATACATATGTTATTGGTAAATCTGGAGTTGGTAAATCTGTATTGATTTCTAATATGGCTAAGCAAGATATAGAGGCAGGACATGGCGTATGTGTGGTTGATCCTCATGGGGATTTGGTAGAAACTATTTTAGGATATATTCCAGATTCTCGCTTGGATGATGTGATATATTTTGATCCGAGTGATACAGAACGCCCAATGGGTTTGAATATGCTTGAGTATGGAGATGATTCACAAAAAGATTTCGCTGTCCAAGAAATGATAGCTATATTTGAAAAATTATTTCCACCAGAAATGATTGGTCCAATGTTCGAGCACAATATGAGAAATGTAATGCTTACATTAATGGCAGATAAAGAACATCCAGGAAGCATTATAGATATTCCATCTATGTTTACGAATGATGCATTTCAAAAGTATAAGGTTTCTAAATTAACTGATCCTGCTGTAAAACAATTTTGGGAAAAGGAAATGGCAAAGACAAGTGATTTCCACAAGTCGGAAATGCTAGGATACTTAATTTCTAAGGTTGGTAGATTTGTGGAAAACGAAATGTTACGGAATATTATAGGTCAGCCTAAGAGCGCATTTGATTTTAGAGAGGTAATGGACAACAAAAAAATACTTCTAATTAATCTTGCAAAAGGAAAAACAGGAGAGGTTAATAGTGCTCTATTGGGATTGATTATAGTGTCCAAATTGCAAATGGCTGCAATGGCGCGTGCAGATCTCCCCGAGGACAAGCGTCATGATTTTTATTTGTATATAGATGAATTCCAGAATTTTGTAACTGACTCAATCGCAACTATTCTTTCCGAAGCTCGTAAATATCGCCTAGACCTAATTATAGCTCATCAATATATTGGACAGCTTGTAGATGAAAAACAAAACACACAAATTCGAGATGCGGTATTTGGAAATGTAGGAACTTTAGTTAGCTTTAAAATAGGGGTAGAAGATGCAGAAGTAATTGCTCAAGAGTTTGCTCCTATATTTAATGAGTATGATGTTATTAACATTGATAAATATCAAGCATATATTAAACTATTAATAGATAACGCGGCTTCCAAGCCTTTCCAAATGAGCACATATCCTCCTGGTAGTATAGATCCAAACAAAGCAGCAAAGATTAAAGAATATTCTAGAATCAAGTATGGTGTGGATAAAGCAGCTGTAGAAAAAGATATATATGATAGAATGAAGCTAGGAGAATCTAAGCCAGATAAATTATCTGCAGAAGAAGCTGCAGCACTTAAGTAATTAACTAATCCAGCATACGCTGGACAAGGGAGAAATTTTTATGCAAGAAACAGGACCAAAACCAGAGGGGGTTATGAATGAAATAAATGAAGCTGCCGAAGATGCACAAGAAAGTGTAGAGCAAAAAGAACAACAACCAGAATCAGCAGAAAAACCAAAGCTTGTTGAACTTCAATCTAGAGATGTTTCAAAATATAAGACAGGGCAAAGGTTTGATAATGGCAGAGATAAAGGTGTAATACGCAGTATTGACTATATGAATAATAAAATATTTATAGAGCCAGATGACAACGAGCAAAAACTGGTAGCATAATTTTTTAAAATTAACTATATAATTATATGAGTTTTGGAGAAAAATTTCGAGATATCGCGTCAAAATTTACAGGAGGAGAAAAAGAGCGAGTGTTGTAATTAAATTAAATTGTGATATCATTAATGTATGAGTAATAATATTTATATTAAGACCTATCTTTCTAAAGTAGTGATTGCGTTAAACTGCAGTGCTAGATTTTGATATACATATTTAACTTAAATACTACAATAAAATCTAGCTCAAAAAGCTAGATTTTATTGTAGTATTTCACTACTTGACATAAAGGACTGTATTTGGTAAGTTGCTATGTTATTGTGTTATTTTACAATGTAGATAAACAACTGGAGGTGCTAAAATGAGCAGTGAAAAAGAACATGAAGATGAACACGAAGAATTATATAGGATGCATATAGACGAGTGCATTAAGGATTTTGGTTCCATACTTTTGAGAATAGCTCCAAAAGGCAGCCAAGGCGCAGTAGAATCCCGTAGCCAAATGGCTGAATTTTGTGGAGTTACAGATGGAACTATAATGGATTGGATGCACCGCGGAAAGCATGGACCAGCAGGAGAGTCGCTCTTCAAGCTACAATGCTTTTTAGGACTTGTTGGCTATCAGGTAATTGAGGTAAGCGCACTAAGCGAGCCAATAAGAAATTTTTTAAAGCTTATTGGGTTTGGTGTTATAACGGTAAATGAGGCCTCTCGGAGGCTTGGTTATAATAAAAATTCTTCACTTCACGCAGTGTTTGCCGGGAAAAATAAGCCAAATGCAGAAAAACAAAGGGAAATGTGGGAGATTTGGAAAGGATTAAAATCAGAACTCCTTGCAGCTGAACATGAGGCAGCAAAAAATCTTAATCCTTTGTACAAGCTTGGTGCTGTACTTCCTCGCGATCAGCCTGCAACTGTGGTGCGTACTCATACCCCAGGGGTAGTCACAGATTCAGAAACTGAGGAAGGTGTAAATGCTGAAGATTTGGCATCATTAAGAATCAATAGAGAGGCTGTTGCTAAGTTGATTGAGGGTTTGTCTTTGTTTCTAGAGGAGGATATTTTTTTGAGTCTAGATGCAAAAGAGCAAAAACACTGGGTAGATAGATTATGCCCTATAGCTTTAAAGCTTTCTTCGCAGCTAACATCTATTAGTTCAGAATTAATGACAAGGAGGTGAGTAGGTATGATGCTAGTGCGTTTTCTCATTAAAGGAGGACAAATACAAAGGAGGGAGAAATGAGCAGAACAAAGGAAGTTAGGATTAGTACAATCAAGACCAATCACTTCGTAAGAAAGGAGCTCAATCAGGATCGCGTGTTATTTTTCGCTGAACTCTTGGAAGAAGGCGAGGATTTGGGTGCCATAGAGATCACCACAGATCACGAAATGATTGATGGTAGGCACAGGCTGGAAGCGCATCTTTTGTGCGACAAGGAAGTAATCCACGCAAAGGATTCCGAGATTTCTGGCGAAGCGGAGTTGATCGAAAAGGCTTTTCGAGCGAATAGCGGTGGTGCGCTTCCTCCGACACGACAAGACATTGAGCACACAGTTGGGCTTTTGCTGGATTGCAATGAATCTATGAAGAGTATTGCTGAACGATTAGGCCTTCCGGCTAAATTGTCCAGAGATCTCGCTCGTGATGTAAAATCCAAAAGGCAGCGAGTGATTCTGCAGAAGGCTATAAATTCTGTTGCAGAAGGGGGTATGACAGTAGCCAAGGCATCTGAGGTCCATAAGGTTGATCTCGGAAAGCTGAAGGAAGCGCTAAGCGGGAAAAAGCACAAGCCTGAATTCGGTGTTTCAACTATCAAAGCGACTTCTACAAGGATGTACAAGTCCGCAAGTTCCAAAATCGCCTCAACAATGAGGAAGTTGATCGATCAGTACGAAGATGGTGATATGACCGAAGGCGAGGTGCTTGAGGTAGTAAAACACTACGAATCCCTTCAGAAAAAGCAGTCCATATCAACTGCTGACTGGCGAAGGAGATTTGAGGCAACAAACAGTCAGGTCTAGGCGTAAAGCCAAAAGATCGCTATCCGAGGTTATGTGTTATCACATGCCTCGGATATTTTTTTTGCATCAAAAATGACTCTATGATATAATATTTATGTATATAAAATTCTAAAATAAAAAGAAATGTCGCAAAACCAAGTTGTTTTATTAAAACAAATGATAGATAGGGCGCAAAAGCAGATGGAAACTGCCACTAAAATGATGGAAAAGATTGAGGCAGGTGAAGATGTGGATATCTCATCATTAACCCAAAAACCCCCAAGACAAGCAGATCCAGAAGAAGGCGAGATTGTGGAAGGTGTATTTGATGGAGTTCAGATGATGGGCAATGATGGAAAAGAGTACAGCATCCCTCCAAATTACGCTTCTAAGTCAAAATTAGTAGAAGGAGATATTTTAAAGCTCACCATATTAGATGATGGCTCATTTTTGTATAAGCAAATTGGCCCAGCAGAGCGCAAAAGATTGCGCGGTACTTTGATGCAAGATGAAGACACAGGCGAGTATACTGTAATGGCAGGAGGCAACACATATAAAGTATTGTCCGCATCAGTTACATATTTTAAAGGTGAAGTAGGAGATGAGGTAGTTATATTGGTTCCATCAGACAAACAATCCCAATGGGCAGCTGTAGAGAACATAATGAGGCATATAGAAGGCCAAACAAATGCATCGCCAGAACCGCAGGATGATCTAGATAAAGCCACTGCAGACTTGCTTTAAAT
>CAZXOU010000021.1:0-11501 GCA_964642355.1 uncultured Gammaproteobacteria bacterium | reverse complement strand
AGCGAGTTATATGTGTTAATATCAAGTATGTTTTTGTCTTTGAGTTTTTCTGCTAGTTCTTTTGCCCTTTCTTCTGCGCGTTTTAGGTCAATTTCTTTTAGATGTTCTGCTGTGTCAGCTAAAACTATCAATGTATTATTAAATACTTCAATAATTCCTCCCGCAACTGCTAGGGGAGTTTTTTTACCATCTGTTTTAATCAATAATTCACCAGGTTTCAGAACCGTAACCATTGGAGTGTGATTAGCAAGAATTGTAATTTCGCCTTCTAAAGTATGTGCAACTACTTCTTCTACCTCCTCTTCTAAAACAGTTCTGGCTGGTGTAATTAGTTTTAGATTAAGCTTGGTCATACCTATTTTACTTCCGCAATAGTACCTTTCATGTAAAATGCTTGCTCGTTTTTGTCATCATGCTTTCCTTCTATAATTTCATTAAAGCCTTGGATAGTATCTTTAAGTTTAACTTGTACTCCAGGAGAGCCAGTAAATACTTCTGCAACTGTAAATGGTTGAGAAAGAAATCTTTGAATTTTGCGAGCCCTGGAAACAGTTAATTTATCTTCTTCAGATAGTTCTTCCATTCCGAGAATTGCAATAATATCTTGTAAGTCTTTGTATCTTTGCAATAGTCTTTGTACTGCTTGAGCTGTCTTGTAGTGCTCTTCCCCAACAATTTCTGGACTTAAAATAGTAGAAGTAGAATCAAGCGGATCAACAGCAGGATAAATACCTAATTCAGAAAGTGATCTATTTAACACAACTGTGGAATCAAGATGAGAGAAGGTTGTAGCAGGTGCTGGGTCTGTTAAGTCATCTGCTGGCACATACACGGCCTGTACAGACGTAATAGAGCCGTCTTTTGTGGATGTGATGCGTTCTTGCATTGATCCCATTTCGTTCGCAAGGGTTGGTTGATAACCAACAGCAGAAGGAATTCTTCCAAGTAAAGCAGATACTTCTGATCCAGCTTGTGTGAATCTAAATACATTATCCATAAAAAATAATACATCTTGCTTGTCTTTGTCGCGGAAAGATTCTGCCATTGTTAATCCAGAGAGTCCCACTCTCATACGCGCTCCAGGAGGTTCGTTCATTTGTCCGAACACCATTGCTACTTTGTCTATAACTCCTGCTTCTGTCATTTCGTGATAAAGGTCATTTCCTTCGCGAGTTCGTTCTCCAACTCCAGCGAATACAGAAAATCCACCATGAGCTTTTGCAATGTTATTTATCAACTCCTGAATAACAACTGTTTTACCAACTCCAGCTCCACCGAATAATCCAACTTTTCCACCTTTTAGGAAAGGGCAGATTAAATCAATAACTTTAATACCTGTTTCTAAAATTTGTGCTTCTGTGGATTGATCTTTGTATTCTGGCGCATTTCTATGTATAGGATCGCGTAGTTCACTTTTAACATCATCCTTACCATCAATTACATCTCCAGTTACATTAAAAATTCTACCTAAAGATTCTTTGCCTACAGGAACGCTAATTGGCGCACCTGTTGCTTTAACATCCGCACCTCTAGCAAGCCCATCAGTAGAGTCCATGGCAATGCACCTAACAGTGTCAGATCCAACATGGGATTGAACCTCTAGCACCAATCGCTTTTTATTATGCTCTAATTCCAAAGCATCATAAATAGCAGGAAGTTTTTCTTCTTTAAAATTTACGTCTACGACCGGGCCAATAATTTGTGATATGTGTCCTTGCATAATATGTAATTAGTTATGAGACCGCAGCAGTACCTGCACTGATTTCCGCAATTTCTTGGGTAATGCTGGCTTGCCGAGCTTTATTATATAAGAGTATTAAATCATCTGCCATGTCACTAGCTGCATCACTGGCGCTTTTCATAGCTACCATACGTGCACTGTGTTCCGACGCGTTGCTTTCTAGTAAAGCTTGATATAGTTCTGCTCTTCCTATCCTTAATGCTAAATAATCTAGTAGCTTGTATTTGTCTGGTTCATATAGATATTCTACATTTTTTGGAGCACTGATAACCTCTTTTTTCATATTTCCAGTATCGTCTTTTCCTAATCCTACTTGAGGTTTTTTATTGAATGGGTATAGCTGTTTGAGCACTGCGTTTTGAGTTAATGCGCTTTTGTAATCTGTATACGCAACCATCACTTTATCTGTTTCTTTGTTTCTGAATTTGTAATAGGCATGTTCTACTGCCTCGTTAACTGATGTGTCATCAATGGCAACATCATCTTTTTGGTAGGCTAGCTTAATTTTTGCGCCTAAGGCAGTTATTGTTGCAGCACCGCGTGTTCCAATTGTAATAATTTCTACATTTTCCTTGCCGTGCTCTTTGAGGTAGGGAACTATCAGTTTTATTATATTGGCATTAAATGCTCCGCATAATCCACGGTTAGAGGAAAATACAATTAAGGTTGATTTTTTAATTTCTTTCGGCTCTTCAAAAAACTTTTTTACTTTACTGTTTGAATCAAACCACAATCTAGAATTAATTAATCTATCAACAATACCCCAAGCAAGTTCATGGTAGCTCCTAGTTGCCATTGCTGATTCTGTTGCTTTCCTCATCTTCGCAGCAGCAACTAGCTCCATTGCCTTTGTGATCTTCTTAGTGTTGTTGATGGAGTTTAAGCGTTGTTTTACTTCTTTAGTATTTGCTGGCATAGATTATTCTACTATGATTTTACTTCTTCCTTTTTTTCTAAAAACCAACTTTTATCTGAAATTGATTTATAATCTTTAACAGTTTTTTTCATTGAAGATTCCCATTTATCATCAAACTCGCCGTCAGAATCAATTTTCTTTAAAAGGTCTGGTTCGTTTTGTCCGACATATTCAGCTAGCCCATCTGCAAAGTCAGAAATATGTTCTACTTCTACATCATCCATTAATCCATTTACTGCGCTATAAATCTGTACAACTTGTTGGGAAACTGGAAGAGGGGAGTATTGGGGTTGAATCAAAAGTTTTTCTAATCGCTTGCCGCGTTCTAGTTGGTTTTTGGTTTCCTCATCTAAGTCAGAACCAAACTGTGTAAATGCTTCTAGTTCTCTAAATTGTGCAAGATCTAGTCTCAACGATCCTGCAACCTTTTTCATAGCTTTGATTTGCGCGCTTCCACCAACACGCGAGACAGAAAGCCCAACGTTAATAGCTGGCCTAAAGCCCTTATTGAAGAGTGAAGATTCTAGATAAATCTGTCCATCTGTAATTGAGATAACGTTTGTTGGAATATAAGCAGATACGTCATTTCCTTGAGTTTCAATAATAGGAAGCGCAGTCAAAGAACCTCCGCCACTGTCTTCGTTTAATTTACAAGCTCTCTCTAGTAATCTAGAGTGAAGATAAAACACATCTCCGGGATATGCCTCACGTCCTGGTGGGCGTCTTAATAACAAAGAAATCTGCCTGTACGCAACTGCGTGCTTAGAAAGATCATCATAAATAATCAAAGCATCTTTTCCTTGGTCTAGAAAATATTCTCCCATAGCGCATCCTGCATAAGGGGCAAGGTAGTTTAAGGCAGCAGATTCAGAGGCTGAAGCAGAAACTACAATAGTGTAATCCATTGCTCCGGCTTTTTCTAGTCTGTTAACAAGTTGCGCAACTTTAGATTCTTTTTGTCCTATAGCAACATATATACATGTTAAATTTTGTCCTTTTTGATTCAAAATAGTATCAATAGCTACTGCTGTTTTTCCGGTCTGCCTATCTCCAATTATAAGTTCGCGCTGACCTCTACCAACTGGCACCATTGAGTCAACTGATTTTAACCCAGTTTGCACAGGTTCGTGTACAGATTTTCTGCTCATTACTCCAGCTGCAATTCGTTCCATTGGATTAGATTTGTCAGTTTTAAGTTCTTTGCCGTCTTTTGGCTGTCCAAGTGGGTTAACCACGCGTCCGATCATCGCATCTCCAACAGGAACTTCTAAAACTTTTCCTAAGGCTTTTACTTTCATTCCTTCGTGGATTCCTAGGTAATCACCTAGTACCATTATTCCAACGCTTCCTTCTTCTAAGTTCAAAGCAACTCCAATAGAGGAGTCATCAAACTCTACCATTTCCATGGAGGCTACATCAGCTAATCCAGTGGCTGTTACAATTCCATCTGAAACAGTGATAACAGAACCGATTTTTTCTTCTGATATCTCGCCTTTAAAATCAGCTATTTCTTTTTTGAGTTGTTCTATGATTGAATCCATAATTTTTAAATAAGTTGTTTTTCAAGTTGTTGTAATGTTTTACGAATGCTTAAATCCCATCTTTTATTTTTTGTTTCAATTTGTACGCCTCCTATTAATTCGGGATTTATAACTGTTGAAACTATAATGTCTTCTTTTAAAATTTCTTTGGCTAGTTTTTTTGCTTGAGTTTCTGTAATCTCGTGCGCTGTTGTGACTGTTGCATGTTCAACTCCACGCGATTGATGTTCAATTTCTTCTAAGTGCCGCACAATCTCCGGAAGGCTGGATAGTTGTCCAGAATTATATAAATGTGAAAGCATTTTTTTGCTTGCATCCTTATGGTTTTTGTCTTCTAAAAGTTCGAACCACGCAAGGGCTAATTGTTTTGAGGTTGCATTCATAGTTCTTTTATTGAATCCTCAATAATTTTTTTATCAGCACTCGCGTCAATTTTCTTTTTTAATATTTTTTCTGTTGCAGCAATTATTGCTGTGCTTGCCTCTTTGCGAACATCTGCTACTGATTGTTCTTTTTGAAGTGCGATTTCTTTTTTAGCGCGCGCTACAATATTCTTGGTTTCATCATTGGTCTGCTTTATAATTCCGTCTGCCTGAACTTTGGCTTGGTCTTTTGCTTTTCCAATAATATCTTGAGCTTCTTTATGAGCTTTAGAAGTAATGCTTTCTTGCTCTTTAGAAGCGTCTGCTAAGCGCTTTGCGGATTCTTCTGCATCTTTAAGTCCTTTTTCTATTTTATCTTGGCGTTCTTTTATAAATTTCAAGATTGGTTTGTATCCAACCTTGTAAAGAATCGCAACCAACAAAACAAAGTTTATTAATTGCGCGATTAATAATTTTATATCAAGTCCAAATGATTTAAAAATTTCCATATTATAAGTACAAAATTAACAAAGATACAACAAGTGCGTATACACCAGTTGTGCCTGTTACTGCCATTGCAACGAGCATTCTAATAAAAATAGTATTACCTATTTCCGGATTTCTTCCGATTGCTTCCAAGGCCTTTCCGCCAATATATCCAGATCCTATGGCCGGCCCTATTGCTCCAAATCCCATTGCAATACCAGCTGAAATAAGCTGTATTGCTGCTGTGTCCATTTTTATTCTGTTATCCGAATAAGATTAGGAGTGCAATAACCAAAGCATAGATACCTGTTGATTCGGTAACTGCCATAGCCACGAACATTTTTGTGAAGATAGAGTTGCTTTCCTCTGGGTTTCGGCCCATTGTTTCCAAGGCCTTACCACCTACATATCCTTCACCAATTCCTGGGCCAATAGCTCCAAATCCCATGGCGATTCCTGCTGCGATTAAGCGTGCTGCTTCTACATCCATATTTTTTTCCTTAATGATTAGTAATTAATAAATTATTTTTTAACTGCCTCTTTCAACGGTTCTTTGTGTACAACTGACATCTGTATATAAATCAAAATCAATAGCGCAAATACTGCGGGTTGAACAATTGAAGAAAGTAATAGTATCACCATAAACGGCAAAGGCAAGAGATAGGGGAATATAAACAAGAGTACGGCAAGTAATACCTCTGCTGCGAATGCATTTCCAAAAAAACGGAACGATACTGATATTAGCTTAGCAATTTCTCCGATAATTTCAAAGAATCCAAGTATAAAATCTAAAGGTGATTTAAAGTTTATGAATTTTTTTATATATCCAAAATATCCACCTGTCATAATGCTTACTGATTGCGCCACAATCATAAACACTAATGCAATAATAAACACCATATTGTAATCTGTAGTTGCTGTTCTGTAGATTGCTTCTCCGTTAAAGGTTAAAGAAGGAAGCCCAGGGAAAAATGATATTAAATTTCCAACTATAAACAGTAAAAATATTGTCAAAACCCAAGGATGAAGCCTATTTGTAATTTTTTCCGAATTAGTAGCCTCGTGCATAAAATCTCTTGATCCTTCTACAATAACCTCTAGCCATAATTGCAAACCTTTTGGTACTTGCTTCATATTCCAAGATCCCCATACAAATGCCAATATCAAAATAATGGTCAATAAAATAGTTACCCAAAAAGTATCAGTTATTGGGAATCCTGCAACATAGGTTAATATTTTTGGTGTAATAGATAGATCCATATTATTCTATTTTTTTTCCTCTTCTTCATCATCAAACTTATAAGATGCTGGGCGGTTCTTTTTCCATTGGGCTACCTGTTCTTTTGTTGGGTCTTTCATTCCTAATTTTTTATTGAATTTAATCAGCATGTTTTTGGATCGAGCAATAATCAGCCAGTTGGAAAATATAAATGATACAATAATAGCAATTATTACATAAATTTTACTTACATAATCACTCTTATATAGCCAAAAAGTTCCTCCGCCAATAACTAAAAGCGGGCCTATTATATAGCCCGAAACAATTGCTGATAATGCAAATCCTTTTATTAGATAACTGAATTTCATTGGTGGAATGTCCTTGTATTCTTCTTTGTCGTTTTTTCCCATATATTACAAAAATTACTATACCATATTTATTTTAATTTTAAAAGTATATTTTACGATTTAATTGTCTTATTTGCAAGGATTTGTGTCAACGCTCTAGGGGCTTGACTAGTTTTGAGATTTATGCCTGTAAACTGAATTTTACAAAAAAAAGAAGCCCGACTCTTGAGGATTGAGTCGAGCTTCGGGGGTTACATATCGCCAAGAACTGCGTTGCCTGGGGCAGGCTGGTGGTGCACTTGACCGGATTTTATGCGATCCTGCTCCATCTTGTAGTCGTAGTATGGATCGACTAGCGCGAAGGCGATGATGCCTACTGCTATTAAAAATCCCAACACGATGCCTCTTGTTGAAGGGGAGAATCGCAATACCATTAGGTACCTCCTTGGGATATGCCATACCAATTAGGTAGGCTATTATTGGGGCAAATTTGCCCAGAAAACAACTGAAAACAACTATTTATGTATTTATTTACTGCATACAGTATAGCATACTTTGGCAATTTACGCAAGGGGTATATGTTAGTTTTTGGCTAATATTAGCCACATAATCGCTTTATAGCCCTTAATATATGGCTATGCTAAAATACCCTCATGTCAACAAATACAGATATAACAAAAGATCTAAATCCAGAGCAAAAAAAGGCCGTAATCCACAAAACAGGCCCTCTTTTGATTGTTGCTGGAGCTGGAACCGGAAAAACTACAGTAATCACACACAGGATTGCTCATTTGGTAATAAACGAAGGAATCGGGGCAAATGAGATTTTAGCTTTAACTTTCACCAACAAAGCAGCAGAAGAAATGGAAGAAAGAGTTGATCAATTATTGCCAATGGGATATGTGGATTTATGGGTATCAACGTTCCATACGTTTGCGCAAAAAGTTCTGGAAGATCATGGAATGGATATTGGAATATCATCTAGTGTTGAGTTATTAGATGATACGGGACTTTGGTTGCTCATTCGACAGAATTTAGACAAATTTGATTTGGATTATTATCGTCCGCGGAATAATCCTACTAAATTTATTAAAACAATGCTAACTCATTTTTCTAGATTGAAAGATGAGGAAATTACTCCAGAGCAATATTTAGAACACGCAGAAAATTTACAAGCCTCTGGTGATGACATGTCCGCCCAAGGCGGATCCGCCGTAGGCGGAGAAAAAGGTCGAGTTATAGAAATGGCAAACGCGTACCACACGTACCAAGAACTATTACATGAGAATAATAAAATGGATTTTGGGGATCTTATCAATTATTGTTTAAAACTATTCAGAGAACGGCCAAATGTGTTGGCTCATTATCAAAAACAATTTAAATATATTTTAGTTGATGAATTCCAGGATACTAATTGGGCGCAGTTTGATCTCGTCAAAATGTTAGCTCAACCAGAAAATAACATCACAGTTGTGGCAGATGATGATCAGTCAATATACAGATTCCGCGGAGCAAGCATGTCAAACGTGATTCAATTTTCAAAAGATTACAAAGATGCCCAAAAAATCTCATTAATCCAGAATTATCGCTCTGGACAAGCTATACTTGATATTTCGCATGATTTTATTCAGCTTAATAACCCAAATAGGTTAGAGGCTTCTAAGGATTTTAAGATTGATAAGAAGCTCAAAAGCAATTTAAAAGACCCTGCAAGCATTACACATTTGCAAACCGCAGACGCTGCTACAGAAGCTCGAATTGTTAGCGAAACTATTTTAGAACTTAAGAAACAGGACAAAGAGTCCAATTGGAATGATTTTGCAATTCTTGTTCGTGCAAACTCACAAACAGATGCGTTTGAAGAGGCATTGTCATTATCCCAGATACCACATCAAAACTATTCAGCAGCTGGGCTGTACAAGACATCACTTGTTATGAATATTTTGTCATTTTTTAGAGTGATAAATGATTTTCATGAGTCGCGCGACCTGTTTCGCTTACTTAATCTTCCATTTCTTAAAATTGCAGCAGAAAACATTGTTAAAATGAATCATCATGCTGGCCGCAAACGAATTCCTTTGTACGAAACTGTTAAGTCACCACAAATTGCTGGTGTCTCTAGCGAAGTATCAGTTAAAAATATAGAAAAGCTTAATTCCTGGATTATTTCGTACGCAGAAAAGGCAAAAGCAGATAAGCCCTCTAGATTGTTATTGAATTGGTTAAATGAGGGGTATATGGAATATCTAAATAATCTAGAAGATGTAGAGAGCCAAGAACAGTTTAGATATTTAAAAATGTTTTATGATCATATTCGTGACATAGAATCCATAATTCCAGATGCGCGCGTTTTGGATATTGTAACTATTCTTCAGCAAGAAATTGATTCAGGAGATGCAGGGTCTTTGCCCATTGATACGGAGGCAGGTCCAGAAATGGTAAAAATAATGACCATGCATGCAGCCAAAGGACTTGAATTTAAATATGTGTTTGTTACCAATTTAGTTGATCGCAGGTTTCCAACCATTGAGCGTAAAGAAGCAATTCAAATTCCAGATGAATTAGTTAAAGAAGTTTTGCCAGAAGGGGAAGTTCATATTCAAGAAGAGCGCAGATTATTTTATGTTGCAATGACCCGCGCGAAACAAGGATTGTTTCTGACTTCTGCTGAAAATTATGGAGGGGTGCAAAAGAAAAAGGTTTCCAGGTTTTTGAATGAGCTGGAAGAAGTACATAACAATTTTAAGATAAGTACAGATGTGCTAGGAACTGATGCAAAGTCAATGCTGAATCAGTCCCAGCTCCAAATTAAAAAAGAATATAACTTATATATTCCAAAGCGGTTTTCTTTTACGCAATTAAAGATTTTTGATGAATGTCCGTTTGCCTATAAAATGCAGTTTTTGCTTGGGGTGCCGTTGCCTGGAAAGTTTGTATTTAGTTATGGAACCACCATGCACTCAACGCTTCAACAGTTTATGCAATTAATTTCTGGGAAACAACGCAGCGTGCAAACAGATTTGTTTGGCACAGCAAAACAAGCTTCGGATTCAAATCAGGCAACAGGCCTATCAATCAAACTAGATGAACTTTTGGAAATGTACGAAAAAAATTGGCTAGATGATTGGTATGATTCAAAAGAACAAATGGAAGAATATAAGAAAAAAGGCAAACAAGCACTCAAGGTCTTTTACGAGAATTTGCAAAAACACACCATTCCAAATGTTAAGGCCTTAGAGCGCGGTTTTAATATTAAAATAGGGGACAACACAATTACCGGAAAAATGGATAGGGTTGATGCGGTTGGTGATGGAGAAATTGAGATTGTGGATTACAAAACCGGTAATCCGCCAAAGAATGACAAATTAACAGTTCCAGATAAGCGCCAGCTTCTCATTTACCAAATTGGTGCAGAAGAAGTATTCCGAGAAAATGTGAAAAATCTTACATATTATTATGTAGACAGCGCAAAACCAATTGAGTTTTTGGGTACTGACGAGGAAAAACAAGAAGTAAAATTGTGGATTACGGAAACTATTGATGCAATTCACCAAAGTGACTTTGCTCCAAAACCACAACAACATTTTTGCGATTATTGTGAATTTTTTAGTGACGTGAGTTAAGTTGCTTGACTTAAGTAGTTGATCTACTAATATAGTTATTAACTAGATTTTTTGTATTTCACGTATTTCACATTAGGAGGTGTGAGATGGATAGTTCTTTACATATCATCATAGGATTTTTCGTGCTTATTGCTATTGCGAGTATTTCTGGGTGTACATTGCCACCAGAAATACTTCATAAAGTTCCACATGTTTGCCAAGCTCCCACAGGAAATTGGGATGATCCGCGCCATCAAGATGGATGTGAGGAAGCATGTATTTTGATGATGGCAAATACTGTTCAAGGTATCCAAGATATGGATCCTGAAGCTGCTAATAACGAGATACAGGAAATGTGTGTTATTGAAGAAGGCAGGTTTGGATCATACATAGATACAGGACTGGAAGACACTACAACCCTTTTGCATGCGTTTTTTGAATCTAAGAATATTCATTGTCCTGCAACTAAGTATGTTAAGGGTGGAGCTGTAACTGTGCAAGGAATGAAGGAAGATTTAGCACAAGGGTATGTATTACTATTTCCTATAAACGCGCAAAAAGGGTTAATGCATCCGAATTATAGAAGTATGCCCTTGGTTCACATGGTGCTTGTAGTTGGTTATCGCGGTGATGCGTGTATCATAAATGATCCTGGAACTGTACATGGTACAGAAATGGATGACTTCTCTTGTGAAGACCTTTTGTTTAAAAACGGAGATTACATATCAGGTGAGGGTCAGAACAATGAAGGTGATACAAGGGAAAAGGCCTACATGGCTGTAAAGCTGTAGTTTTGAAAAAAGGTAGGTGTCAAATATGGTGCAGGATGACGAAGTTGTCCTGCATTTTTATTTGTCAAAAGTATATAAATTATAGTAGAATAAGTGCATATGAAAAACAAAAGTGGTATTTTTGGAATGTTTATAACTACCTTGATTTTTGCGGGAATATTATTCATGGGACTGCAAAGAGTTGACCCAAGAACAGCGCAATGGACTGGATTTTTGGTTATTACTGTGGCACTATTATTGTTCTTATGGGGCTTGATTGGAACCTTAATGCTCGTAGCAAGGCGTATTCGTAAAAAAGACAGGCCAATTGCGGTTTCACTTCGGCAGGCATCATTCCTTTCAATTGTAGTTGTGTTAGCATTATATTTACAGAGATTTGAATTGCTGACTTGGTGGAATGTTGCAATTCTCATAATCGCAGTTGTGTTAATAGAAGTATTCTTTATTGGAAAAGAGGAAGTACAAGAATTATAATAATATAAATTTTATGAATCCA
>CAZXOU010000020.1:0-12050 GCA_964642355.1 uncultured Gammaproteobacteria bacterium | reverse complement strand
CAGATGTCACAATTGAGCCATATCTAAAATTTGTGCTCTTGGCAATAATATGCCCATCGTCACTCTTAGTATATGCAAAACCAATAGCCCCGTGTAAACGAAAATATTGATTTAATTCAAGCAGCTCCTTTGGCACAATTCGATTTCCAAGAAGCCATTTAAACATCTGGTCTTTTGTGACTTTTATGATATTCATAATAAAGATTAAATACTACATTATTTAAAGCTTTTGTCAATCATATATTAGTATAACACATATTTAATTATGCTACATCAATTAAAGATGCTAATCTTTTTCTGTCTATAAATATTCCTTGAGAAAACATTTTTCCATTTACCAAAACAACTGGTGCATGCCACACACCTTTGATCAACGACTTCCACATATTGTTTAGCCAAGGCTTTGTGATAACTTTCACATCTTTGCCTTTGAATTCTTTTTCTTTCATGCTATTCAATATACCTGTGTTAACATCACATTCTTCACACTCGCTTGTAATTGTAAAACCATACCGACTGCCTTCCCAGCGGTACATTGTAATAATAACTTCTTTCATATTATTGAATCAATGACTTGATATCTGACTCGCGAATATCTCCCGGAACAACCCTAACCAGTTTTCCTTCCTTATCAATCAAAACATGCGTATTTGTATATTGCACAGCATATCTGTTAGAAACGCTTCCTCTCGGATCAAAAGCTATTGGAAAAGATATATTCTCACTATTAATATATTTAGATACAGTTGATTCTCCCTCGCGAAGATTTACTCCAATAACCTCTACTTGATCTGAATATTGTTCGTACATTTTGTTAAGCTTTGGCATATCTCTCCTACAGTTATGGCACCAAGAAGCCCAAAAATCTAATACAACTGGTTTAACACCCCTGTATTCAGCTAAGCTAATATTACCCCCTCCCAAAGTTTCCAAAGAGAAGTCTGGGGCAAGCCGATTATCCGAATCATTGGAACTTCCTGCAACCGTGCCAGCGTTGTGCGACGTGATCCTGTTCACGCCACTGTCACGGTTAGCTAGTTTGAGACCAATAAGCGAAATAACCAGCACCCCTACGATTCCGAGAAAAAATGATTTACTGTTCATAATACGCTTTTGTTTAATATTCAAATGCAAGTTTGAGTTTTCCACACCGTCAACACGACGCAGGCAATCAAAAAAGAGACCCAAATTATTATTTGAATCTCTTTTTTACTAAATAAATTTTATCCATATTGCTTCTGCAAATATTCATTTGCCTTATCATCATCATCTGCGATTATAGTATCAGTATTTGGATCAACTAAAACTGGAACAAACTTCTGACCAGAGACCTTTTGCACTTCTTCGCGCTCCTCGCGTTCGCGCGGAGTATTGTGAATAATATATGTTATGCCTAAGTCAGTAAGTTTTGTACGCACATTCTTACAATACGGGCATTCTTCAAACTGATACAGCTCAAGCATTTTTTCGGGTTGCTTTGGCATATTAGCTACTTAGTAATGACTCAACCATTGCTTGAACTTGTGAAAATGATTTAGCTCCAGAAACAGGAATCTTTTCGTCCCCTACTACAAATATTGAATAAGGAGTTCCTCTGCCCCCTGCTGCAACTGCCTGGTTTGCTTGGTCTATAACTTTCGCGCTAAAAGTTCCATTTTCTACACATTCATCAAATTTCGCTACATCTATTCCAATCTCACCTGCTAAACTGCTTCTTCCAGATGCAGATCCATATAATTCTGCATTTCCAAATAATCCATCTGTGTAATCCCAAAATGCATCATTACCGCCAATTGATCCTGCGCATTCTGCTGCTTCTGCACGAGCAACTGCTGTTGGATGAATTGAAGTTAAAGGAAAATGCCGATACACCCAGTTTACGTCATCTGGATATTCATCAATAACCTGCTGAGCAGTTGGATGGAACCTAGAACAGAATGAGCATTCGTAGTCGCTATATTCAATTAACGTAATTTTTGCATCAGGATTACCACGAACCCAGTCGTCATCAGTAATTGGTACTACAGTAATATCTGCAGATGGTGCAGCTCCATGATCTGTTGGAGTTGGAGCGGCTTGCCCGGCAACACCTCCGCCTCCAGTGTTTGCAATATTTGTATCACCGTCATCTTTTAACACCATTGTAAGTAACACAAAAAAACCAACGATAAAAAATATTACAAGTGCAGAGCCAATTCCTGCTATAAAACTTTGCTTTGATGTAAGTGCCATGTTATTTTAGGTTAATTATTCAAATTATATCTGAAAACTACCAGTACAGACCTATTATGTCAAGATTTACGTTATCCACAAAAAAATTTGACGATTCCTAAAAATATGGTAATATTCAAATAATCATTTGAATATAATTATATGAAATCATACCCACTTACAAAAAAGGTCAAAGATCAAGCACAGCTTTTGGCGTTAGCTGGCGAACCCACAAGAATACGTATTTTATGCCTTTTATTTGATAATCCAGAGGCATGTGTAAACGAAATAGCAGATGCAATCGGATCTAGTATTGCGGCAACAAGCCATCATTTGCAGGCCATGAAAGAGCATGGGCTGGTTACAAGCGAAAGATGCGGACAAACCATTTGCTACAACTTAAAAGCTAGCGATTTTGCAAAAAAGCTAAAACCAATTATTTGCGACTAACATATGAAATTAGCTCCCATTATTATAGGAATTATTCTTATTGTGGCTGCCGGAATTATATTTCGTGGCTCAATTTTTGGAGCAAGGGTTGATCTTCCGAAAGGAGAAACAAAAATTATTATGAATCCTGATAACACAGAAATTTTTGTAACTGACGGTGTAAAGCACAGTATCCCACTAGATGAGATACTTGGAGGCGGTCCCCCAAAAGATGGAATTCCCTCAATTGATGATCCAAAATATATATCTACCGCAGACGCTTCTGATTGGCTTAACGACGAAGAGTCAGGACTGGCATTTTCTAACAATGGAGTTGATAGATTTTATCCTTTTCAGATATTAGTATTCCACGAAATTGTAAATGATACTATTGGAGGCGACCGCGTACTTATTACCTACTGTCCTTTGTGCTTATCTGGTATAGTGTTTGATCCTTTGGTAGATGGAGAGAGAGTTGAGTTTGGAACTAGTGGAAAACTATGGCAATCTAACCTAGTGATGTACGATAGACTTACAGGCTCCTTATGGTCGCAAATCTTGGGTGAGGCAGTTGTGGGTGAGCAAACTGGCACTAAGTTGAAAGTACTTCCTTTTGACCAAATGCGCTTTGGAAAATGGAAAGAACAATACCCAGATGGAGAAGTGCTTTCACGCGATACTGGGGCAACACGCTTTTACGGACATGACCCTTATGGAAATTATTACACAACCCCAGGAGTATTTTTCCCGGTTCGAAAAATCTGCAGATGGCACAATGGAGAGATTCAACCCAATTCCAAATTTCTGGTTCTCGTGGGTAGCGGCTCATCCTAATACTGAATTATATAAATAAAACTATGCAAAAACTAATCATCATTTTGATGGCTACTGCTTTTGTTGGCGCGGGATGTACTGCAGCTACGAACGACGACACAAGTACGCCACCATCAGACAACAACCAAGTATCAGATAAATCAGACAATACAGAAATCGCACAAGAGCCAAAAAGAGAAAAAATACTTGATGTTGTATTCCAAGACTACGATGGCAATGATGTTAGTTTAGCGGACTTTGCGGGTAAGCCAGTTATAGCTAACTCTTGGGCAGTATGGTGTCCTTTCTGCGTAAAAGAACTTCCAGATTTTGCAGCTGTCCAAAAGGAACTAGGCGATGAAGTAATTTTTGTTGCTATAAACAGAAAAGAATCCAAATCCAGAACCGAAGGATATTTGGATGAGCGTGGCGTAATGGAAGCAGATGAAATCCGCAAAAAAATTAAAAATAACTTTGGAGTTTAAATATGGATTTTTCACTTGTTATACCCTCATTTATTGCGGGCATTCTGACTTTCCTAGCGCCCTGCACTTTACCACTTGTACCTGGGTACTTGGCTTTTATTAGTGGTGCTAGTTGGCGCTTTTCTACCAAAAGAATCTTTTTAGCGCCAAATTTTTTAGCAGCACTAGCAGCACTGAATCCAGAGGATCCAGAACCAATTACAATTAAATCGTATTGATATTTCATACCGTTATTATAGCAAACTATTTACTATTACTTAATATTCAAACCATCATTTGAATATTAACACATTATAATTATTTGTGCAACAAAAAAGCAGAAGACGCAACGCCTTCTGCTTTCTGTAATAAATAAATATATTATCTAGCGTATTCAACTACCCTAGTATCTCTAATAACATTAACCTTAATCTCTCCTGGATACTTAAGTTCTGCTTCAATCTTATCTGCGATTTCGCGCGCCATTTCGTGCGCTCTAAAATCGTCTACTTTACCGGGTTGTACAAATACTCGAATTTCACGTCCAGCTTGAATAGCATATGTTTTTTCTACACCTTCAAAGCTGTTAGCAATATCTTCTAGCTCTCCTAATCGCTGTAAGTACTGCTCGTAAGTATCTTTACGCGCGCCTGGCCTTGCTCCAGAAACAGCATCAGCTACTTTTACAATTACAGTTTCTAATTGTTCTGGGTGATCGTCGTGGTGAGTAGCACAAACATTTGCTACTTCCTCTGGAAGACCGAACTTTTTGCATATGTCATAACCTATCTTAGGGTGGCCGCCTTCTATTTCGTGGTCAACTGCTTTTCCAATGTCATGCAATAGTCCGCCTTTGCGAGCTAATTCAACATTAGCGCCAAGCTCTTCTGCCAATAAAACAGAAAGATGGGCAATTTCTACAGAGTGATTTAAAACATTTTGGCCATAGCTAGTTCTATACTTCAATCTTCCAAGAATCTGCACAAGTTTTGGATGCAAGCCTGCGACCCCTGCATCATAAGCTGCTTCTTCTCCGGACTTTTTCATATCCAAAGCAATTTCCTTTTTAGCCTCTTCTACTGTTTCTTCTATTCTTCCAGGGTGAATTCTTCCATCAACCATTAAGCGTTCTAAAGCTTTCTTGGCTAAATGCCTGCGTATAGGGCTAAATCCAGAAATCATCAAAGTCTGAGGTGTTTCATCAATAATAATTTCCACACCAGTTAATTGCTCAAGTGTTTTAATGTTGCGACCTTCTTTACCAATAATGCGACCTTTCATTTCATCGCTTGTAAGTGTTAAAGATGTTGTTGTTGTTTCAACCGCGTGGTTAGAAGCGCATCTCTCCATAGCAAGAGACATAAGCTTTTTAGCTTTATCGTCCCATTCGTTGCTTGCTATCTCGTCCAGCTTGCGCAGGCGAGTAAGCAAATCATCTTTTGAGCGAACTTCAACATTTTCCAAAAGCACGTTCTTAGCTTCTTCTTGTGTAAGTGCTGCAACCTTTTCCAGTTTTTCCAGCTGCTGCGCGCGGATTGCCTGAATATCATCACGAGTTTTTTGGATTTGCTTTGTTTTATTCGCAAGTTGTGTGTTTTTGTCTTCTAAATCAAGTAATTTTTGATCAAACAAGCTTTCTCGCTTTTCCAAACGCTGCTGTTGCTGTTGAACCTCGCGTCTGCGTGATTCCTCGTCCTGCTTAGCTTGATCCATTACTTTTAATGCCTTGTCTTTGGCCTCTAAAAGCACTTCTTTTTCCTTAGATTTTGCTTCTTGGATTATATGTTCTGCTTTTGCTTCTGCGCTAGTTGCACTACGCGTTGCCACAAGCTTGCGGATTATATAACCCAATAAAAAACCGACCACTGTTACCAGGACGATTAATATTAGAATTGATGTGTCCATACTTTAATCTCTCAAAACAGTCATAGTGAGTATGGATAGAATAAATTGATAGAAATCAAGAATAATTAGGCACTTTAGTGCCTGTTTTTATTTTTAGAGTATATTGGAATTTTTCCCAATTAACATGATTTCTATAAGTCAAAATTTAAGTAAAAAGTGATCTTTCGAGCTATTCTATCCAAAACTACGTGTTTCTAACTATGACTGATAATTAATATTTATAGTATTTTGAGTCTACCATAAACGTTTTACTGCGTCAAGTCGCGTTATTTTATGATTTTATCAACAATCCCATATACCTTTGCCTCCTCTGCAGACATAAAAAAGTCTCTGTCAGTGTCTTTTTCTATCTTTTTGATGTCTTGTCCAGTGTGACTCGCCAAAATTTTATTCAATCTCTCATGCATTTTAAGTATATGTTCAGCACGAATTTTTATGTCAGATGCCTGACCCTCTGCTCCACCCATTACTTGATGCAACATAATCTCTGAATTAGGCAAAGCAAATCTTTTACCCTTTTTTCCAGAAGCCAAAAGTGTCGCCCCCATAGAAGCCGCAATTCCAACCGAGATAGTAGAAACATCTGATTTTACATATTGCATTGTATCGTAAATTGCGAGTCCTGCTGTAACCGATCCTCCTGGTGAGTTAATATAAATTTTAATATCTTTTTCTTGAGAAACACTATCTAAATGTAAAAGTTGTGCAATTACTGTATTGGCAACAATGTCATCAATACCAGAACCTAAAAAAATAATTCTCTCTTTAAGTAAACGAGAATAAATATCATAAGCCCGCTCACCTGCGTGAGATTTTTCTATTACTGTTGGGATTAAATGCATATTTTTCAATTCTTTTTCCATATATTATTCAACAATTTTCCATCCTTCTTTAGATTCTTTAATGGTTCCTTTTACGCTGAATCCTGCTGCTTTGGCATGACCTCCTCCACCCATTAGTTTAGCAATTTGAGAGACATCGATCAATTCGCGAGTGGTTCTAAGACTGCCTTTTATGGTTCCATCACCTTGCTCCCTTAAAACCATTGCCATTTTAACATCAGATAAATGATTTAATAGATTTGCAACTCCCTCTGTATCATCTGGATCAGCCCCGCACTCTTTAAAATCAGTATGCTTTATTACTGTAATTGCTATTCCTTTTTTAGTATCAAACCTCAATCTCTCTAATGCCCTGCCCCAAAGCTTAAGCGCTGACACAGATTTATTGCGCATAGTATGTGCTGTGATCTCTTTAAAACTAGCTCCTAACTTTAGAAGTTCACTAGAGATGCGTAATGACTCTGGAGTTGTTCCAAGATTTGTAAAAGCATCAGTATCTGTATACACGCCACATAAAAGATTTGTTGCAGTAGGTTTATCAATTTTAAATCCTATAGCTTGAAAATAATTATATACAATTTCAGATGTAGCAGCAGAATCACTCTTAAGAATATTTACAGCGCCATACCCAGAATTGCTTGCATGATGATCTATTGTAACAATTTTTCCTTGGCTAAATTTTTCTTGCGAAATCCCTGTCATTCCAAGATCGCCACTATCTAAAACCACAAATATTTCTGCAAATTTCCAGAAATCATCTTCTGGTTTTTGTATAGTTTCTGCTCCAGGCAAAAAAGATAAATAACCAGGAACCTCGTCTACGCAATACAATTTAACCTGCTTTCCAATACTTTTTAGATAAATTCCAAATGCAAGCACAGAGCCAATTGCATCACCATCTGGCTTTTTATGACACACCACGGCAACTGTGCTGTGCTTCTCTATATGTTCTTTTAATTGAATGAATTCTTGATCCATAAAGTAGAGCACATTACCACAACCGCCCTATTATTGCAATACATTAAAATTTACTTAACTTCTCTTTCTTCCTCTTTGTAGCAAGCCAATACATCACCTTCTCGGAACCCACGTACGCCAGAAACCTTCATACCAGCCTCTGTTCCCTCTTTTAGTTCTTCTACTTTGAGCTTATTTTTCTGTAGCTCAACAATTTTACCTTCATCAATTGGGTCCCCGTCTCTCATTAATCGAAACTTAGCATCACCTGTGATGCTTGCTTTTTTAACAATTCCTCCAATTATAGATTCATCCTTGCTATCTTTAAATACTTTAAGAACTTCTAATACGCCCTCTGGAACCTCAACCACCTCTGTCTTTATGAACCCTTTTAAGCGTTCTTTAATATCATCCAATATTTCGTAAATAATTTTAGACTGTTTAATCTCTACCTTCCTTGAATAACTCATTTTTTGTGCTTCTGGAGAAAATTGAACACTGAATCCATACACAATTGCTTTTGCATCTTCTGCCAAAGTTAAATCAGATTCGGTAATATTACCCAATCCTTGTTTTATAATTGAAATTTTAAGATCATCTGTTTCTAATTGTTTGATTGCTGCAATCAAAGCCTCTAAAGATCCTAAAACATCTGCTTTTACAACAATGCTTAATGCAGATTTGCTATTTTCTTTTGAATCTTCCTCATCTTCTTCTTGAGGTTTAATTGTGCTTTCCTGCTCCACTTCAATTAATCTATGTTTTTTAGATGATTTTTTTCTAACTGCTCTATTAACTTCTTCACACTTTAAAATATCTCCAACCGTGGGAGTAGATTTTAATCCAAGAATTTTTACAGGCATAGATGGTTTTGCTTCTTGTACATTATTGCCTAGCCAATCTTTTAATGCTTTTACTTTTCCAAAAGTATCGCCAATTACAACCTCGTCACCAACTTTTAAAGTACCTACATTAACCAATACAGTCGCAACAGGACCTTCTCCCCTATCTACGTGAGATTCTATAATCACCCCGCATGCATCTTTACTAGGATCTGCTGTAAACTTTTCTATATCAGCAACTAGCAAAACCATTTCTAATAGTTCGTGCATACCTTCACCCTTTTTAGCAGATACTGGTACGGTAATTGTTTTACCTCCCCAGTCTTCTGGGTTTAAATTAATCTCTGCTAATTCTTTTTTTACTTTGTCTACATCTGCATCTGATTTATCAACCTTGTTAATAGCAACAACAAAAGGCAAGCCCTCTTTTTGAATAACGTTTATTGATTCTAAAGTTTGTGGTTTTAGTCCATCGTCTGCGGCAACAACTAATATAGCAACGTCCGCAACTTGTCCGCCTCGCTCGCGCATAGCCTTAAAAGCCTCATGTCCTGGGGTATCTAAAAAAGTTATATTTCGTCCTTTTTCCTCTACTTGATATGCTCCAATATGCTGAGTAATGCCACCTGATTCTCCTTCTACAACATTTGTTTTACGAATAGCATCTAACAGTGTAGTTTTTCCATGGTCAACATGCCCCATTACAACCACAACCGGCGAACGTTCTTTTCCGCCTTTATCGTCTGCAATATTTTTTTGAAGAGTTCTAAGCTCATGCTCTGCTTCTTTGGCTAAGCCATCTCCATTTGCTTCTTCTTTGACTGCTTTAAATCCATAATCCTCTACAACAATTGAGGCAGTTTCAAAATCTATCTGCTCATTTAAACTAGCCATAATTCCGTTCTTCATTAAATAACCAATCAAATGAGGAACTTCTGTATCTAATTCCTTTGCTAAATCATTTACAGAAATTTTCTCTGGAATAACAATTTCTTTTTTATCTTCTTTTTCTGATTCGTCTACATCACCAGCAGTTTGCTGTTGTTCCATTTTCTGACGTAATTTTTGAGTTCTGCTTTCTTGCGACCATGCCTTCTTGATTCGTTCTGCAATTACATTATCTACTTTAATCGCCCTTGCTCCAATATCAAATCCAAGTTCTGGAAGTTTTTCCAAAAGCTCTTTAGATGTAGTATTAAGTTGTCTGGCTAGTTCTGATACATTCATGAGGTAATATTCAAATTTTAACTACCCAAGTATAGTAGAAATAAGTGTATAAGTCAATGATTTGCTTTACAAAATAAACTGTCATTGTTATTATCCATTTCAAGACAATCGCACATTCACAATCAACCTTGGAGGTGTACTGTGGCGCGATATGCATTCATAGCACTAATGGCGTGCTTCGTGCCCATCGAAGCATCATCACATGATAATTCCAGCATATGGGCAACAGGCATATGGAGAGATGAGTCCATATTAAACAACAAGACAGGAAAAACTGAAAATGGAAATTTCATTTTCAGGGAGATGCGACTAGGTCTTGAATCAGCTTTTGCAGGTAGTTCAGATAGTGTAACCGTGACCTTGATATTGGCTGCTCGCGACACTAGTGAATTCGGATCTAATTCCGGGAACATTATCCGCGCAGAACAATTTCGACTTCAATGGACTAATTCAGTCTGGCTAATGAAAAGCCTGACTGTTGGACGTTTTAAACCGCTTCCATTAACATGGGAATGGTCTATTGATGAATATGATCTTGGGCCTGTTACATATTCCTCTTTAAGCAAACCAACTCTTATATATGGAGACGATGGAATTCAAGGAGGTGTAGAAATCCACAATTTTCATGCGACATTTGGCTTGTTTGGAGGACATCGTGATGGTGGTATATATATCGACCCAAACAACACACACAGACATGTGCGTGTTCGGGCAGAGTATGAGTTTCGAAAAAAAATAACTGCTGGAGTAAGCTCGCGGTTGAACACCAGAGACCAAAATCTTTTGGGGTTTGTTTTCCGCCAAGAGTTTGAAAATAGACTCTTGTTAGCAGAAGTCCAATACCAATACCTTGAAGATACCACCATTAGACAGTGGTATATACAAGCAGAACAATCAATCTATGACGAACGGGCAAATATTAGGTTGATTGCTAGATACGAAAGAATCAAGCAGGATAACAAAACAATAAACAGATACACGCCAGGTATTCGCGCATTGTTTTTTGATGGATACCTACAAATCAAAAGCAATGTCATACACGACGCACTAAGAACAAGAATTTTCAACCAAGTAGGCTTTTACGCCACCTTCTTTTGATGATAGGCGCTCACCCAAATCGGTGGGCGCCTCATTTTTTTATAATTGACACAACACATTAGTTGGCGTATTATAATCTATTAATCAGAAACAAATACAACATGTCCTCTTTAGACACTTTGCAGCAGATTACAAAGACAATTGAAACTAAAAAGAATATTCTCATCACCACCAGAGCTAATCCAGATGGCGACGCCATTTCCTCAGCTCTGGCTTTTTATTTACTTGCACGGAGACTTGGCAAAAAAGCAAGCATAGCAATTGATTCTAATCAATTTGGATTAAATTCAATTTATAATTTTTTACCAGAATTCAAAACAATACAGCCTGCAATTAAAAAATCCAAAGATGTAACTCTAGAATTTGATATTAACTCTAACGAGATAAACGGACTTACATACAAAGTAAAAAATAATAAACTTTCGATTAGAATCTTTCCTAGCGAGAACGATCTTACACTTAGCCCGCCAAGCACAAAAAAAGAAACCTATGTGTACGATCTAATAGTTGTGGTAGATAGTTTTGATTTGGATTCGTTAGGAAGCGTGTATGATGAACATGCGGAATTTTTTTATCATACTCCAATTATTAATATTGATCACGGAGTTGAAAACGAACATTTTGGAGAACTTAATCTTATAGAGATGACAGCTGTTTCAACAACAGAAATTTTGTTCATGCTTGCAGAGATAATGCAAAAAAATATTTTGGATGAAAAACTAAGCACCTGCCTTTTAACAGGAATTATACATGAATCAAAAAGCTTTCAATCTACCAACATCACTCCCCGCTCTTTAGCTGTTGCAAGCGAACTTATGAGCTTGGGTGCTAATCGTGAACTTATTATAGAAAAACTATTTTACAACAAAGCAGTAAATACTTTGCAGCTTTGGGGACGCATGCTAGCTAATCTTCAAGTTAGCGATGATCATCAGATTGCATGGACTATGATTACAGGTGACGATTTTGAACAAACCCAAACTTCAGAACAGACTTTATTAACTGTTGTAGATGATTTGCTATCTCATACCCCAGAGGTAAAGGTGGTAATTATTTTATATGCCAAAGACAATTATCTCAGAGCTATTATGCATACGCATGATCCTAGTATAGATTTGCGACAACAAGCCGCATTACTCCACGCGCAAGGAAACAGAAACTTTGTTACTTGTGATCTGTTCACAAAATCACCTAAGGACGCAATGCAAACTATAACAAGCATCTTACAATAAAATTTTATCAAAAAACACCCAATTTCAATG
>CAZXOU010000019.1:0-12676 GCA_964642355.1 uncultured Gammaproteobacteria bacterium | reverse complement strand
TTTCATTTGGTTAAACAATCTGACTGGTGTCATCTTCCACCCAAATCACTCCCTGCGGTCGCGACTTCTCATAGTCACGAACGTTGTGCAAAATGTCGCTTCGCTCCTATTTTGAACAATGGACTTTGTATTTTTTCTTTTCAATATTAATTATTTAGGCAGTTTTTAACAAAAGAGGCCCGCCGGATAGCTTTCCGACGAGCCTAGAATGTACGTGAGTTGCGATTTCTTTTTGCAATCCAACGAGTTCCGTCTTTGTCTACGAGGTGGCACAGCAACATCAACCATTCAAAGACGAAAGTCTTGGCATCCACCCAATACCAGACTGGCATGATACGCACTTTCAGATTGTGCACGCGCCAAAAGGTAATCAGAAATCGCAACGTATGCTGCCAATGCGACACAACGGTGATACGTGGAGACACGTCATTACTAATGAGGTCTATGACACAATTGATATTGAAAAGAAAAAATACAAAACCAACATCGCACAACAGCGCATATAAGGTCGCAAAAAACAAAAGGCTTATTGGTATTTTGATCACAGTAGTTCTTATACTGATTATTCCATTAATAGCCATGCAATTCAGAGCTGAAGCCAACTGGGACTTGGGTGATTTTATTGCTGCTGGCTTTCTACTTTCAGTCACTGGTCTTGCTATTGAATTTGTAATACGAAAACTTAAAAAATCTAATTTCAGGATTGCTATTGTTGTAGCTATATTGGTATTATTAATACTCGCATGGGCGGAGCTAGCAGTAGGTATATTTGGAACACCAATTGCTGGAAGTTAAGCTTTTTTCAAATAATATGCTATAATATACAGACTATTTTTAAATATTAAGACAAATCTATGTCTAAAAAGCATAACTATGCAATTAGTGTAATGACAATAGCAATTGCCCTAATGTTGGCAATCCCTGCATATGCGCAGGATGAAACATCAACAGATCCAGATGCTGCAGTTGACGCTGCAGTAGAAACCGCAGCTGCAGAGGAAGCAATAGATGCTGTGATTGAGGAATCAGGCCTCTCTGCCGAGGCACTGGAAGATGAGGTAGTAACAGAAGAAGATCTTGGAGCCGAAACTCCAGGAAGGTTCCACTTTTTTAAGAAGGTAAAGCGAACTGTCCGTAAAACAGTAACTCGCGATCCTATTAAAAAAGCAGAATACGAGATAGAGGCAGCGCATGAACAGCTTTTGCAGGCCAAAAAGCTAGCAGAAGAAAATCCAGATGATTCTGGGGCACAACGCAGAGTTCGTGGCGCTTTAGATAATTTTGCAAAGGATATTGAAAAAATAAAGAACAGATCTGCAGACATTAAAGAAAACAGGCCAGACCAGGCAAGCGATTTCTTAGACCGCATTGCAGACATGCAAGTAAAACAGCAAAAAGTGCTTGATAAGATTGAGGAGCGAATGCCAGAAGATGTATATGAGAAGATAAGAGAGACAAGAGAGAATGTTCTGCGCCATGCAGGAGAAACAATGCTAGGTATAGAATCTGATCCAGAACGCATTGCACAGCACTTTAATGCTGCATTTGAGGACCAGCGCGGAAGTGAATTTAGAGAGTTCAAAAATCTAGAAGTATTAGAGCGATTAGAAAATTTTGTGCCAGAACAAGCTCGCGAGGGTATTCGCAACGCGCAAGATCAGGCCAGAAAACGTTTTGAGGTACAGCTTGGAGAAATCCCGCAAGATGTGCGCGCAGAAAAATTCAAGCGCTATGTGGAATTTATTCCAGGAGACGCAATCCATCACATGAGAGTTTTGAATGATTTTAAAGCACAAGGTGATTTTGCTCCAGACTTTTTCCAGCACATAGAAGCAGCAAAAGAAAAATCAATTAATAGATTCGAGGATAAATTCCGCGGTTTCGTTGATCCAACCCGAAGAAATGTATTTATGGATGAATTTGCAGATGGCAGCGTAGAAAACTTGCGCGTAATGGAGCAGTTCAAAGAAAACCTTCCTGAGGAGATTAAACTTGAAATAGAAGCAAAAGAAACAGAATCAATCCAGCGCTTTAAAGAGCACTTTATTGATAATCCAGACGCGCAAGCAAGAGCAAGTAGGTTCGAAGAGCTTTCTAGGAAAATGAGGGAAAATCCAGACCCAGCTACTTTTGCTTTAATTCAACAGTTAGAAGATGAACTTCCTCCAGACCAAAGAGCATTTGTGGATAGCATGTCAGATGAATTTGAGCGAGGATTTGAAGACAAGTTTAGAGAGCAAGGCCGGGAAGAATTCTTTAGACGAATGGAAAGCTTTGATCCAGGAGCAATCGGACATTTGCAGGATTTTAGAGGACAAGCTCCTCCAGAAATCCAAGCAATAATCGGCCAAGCAATGAACCGCCAGATCGATTTTGTTAATGAGAGATTTGATAATTTTGATGATCCTGCAAGATTTGAAAGATTTAAAGATCAGATTGATAATAACCCGGAAATTAGGCGCCAGATTGAGTTTAGGCATGGCGACTTTGACAGAAGATTTGAGAATAAAGAAGGCGAAATCAGTAGCATTAAGCAGCGCATAGAAGGAGAATTTAACACCCGAATAGAAGAAGAAAAAAGATTCAGGGCTGAGCAAGGTCTTCCAGATTTCTCCCAAGATGAATTGGAAAATCTAAAGCAAAGGCATCTATTGCGTCCCCAGTTCCAGGCAGAAGAGGAAATGATTGACAGATTTAGGTTTGAGCAAGAAGACAGGGCGCGCAGGGATTTCCAAAATCAATTGCGAGAAGAAGCCCAGCAAGGCGGACTTAGCGGAGATGAACTTAAAAAATTCCTAGATAAAAAAGGATTTGACGAACGCGAGCAATTTGATTTTGAGCAAGGACCTCCAAGCGATGCATTTGAGAGATTTGATGATTTTAATCCAGAAATTAGGCAAAAACTTGAAACTAGATTTGAGGAGCATGAGCAAGATTTTAGGCGCCAGATAGACAGCGGTGGGTTTATTCCGCAAGAACTACAGGGTCGTATTGATGACCAAAAAAGAACTTTTGATCAGCGTATTCCGTTTGATAGGAGGCCAGAAGAAGACAATGACTTCGACAGAGGTCAGCCAAGCCCAACTGGAGAAGATAATAGATTTGATCCACGTGATTTTGAACCTCAAGACCGCGGAGATTTTCGATCTGAGACAAGAACTGAAATAAAAGATGATGGTGAAGTGAGATTTAGAAACGAAACAAGAACTCAGGATTCTAATACTCGAGAAGAATTTCGTTCCGAGCCAACACGACCAGATGGCGGAGGAGAACGATTTAATGTCAGAGATGAAGAAAAACGTGATGCTCTAAAGCGAGAAGAAGAACTTAAACGAGAGTTTGAGAATAGGACTGACCACAACCAACCTCCACCAAGCTTTAGGCCAGATGGTGCAACTCATCAACCTCCCCCACCCCCAACTGGTGACTTCCAACAACAACCCCCACCAGATTTTCAGAGATAACTAGTCCTTACAAAAACCCTGCTCTACGGAGCGGGTTTTTTGATTGACACATTACAGTATATGACTATACTAGCCATATGACACTACCCAAATTAATCACAATTCTTGGCCCTACAGCAAGTGGAAAATCAACACTTGGTATTGAAATGGCAATAAAACAGAATGGCGAAATTGTAAGCGCAGACTCGCGCCAAGTTTTTCGCGGATTAGATATTGGTAGCGGTAAAGTTACGAAAACTGAACAAGCGCAGGTAAAACACCATTTACTTGATGTTGTAGATCCAGAAGAGGAATTTTCTGTTTCACATTTTCAAAAGCTAGCTTTCGACGCTATCAATGATATTCTACGACGAGAAAAACAACCATTCCTTGTGGGTGGTACTGCGCAGTATATATATTCAGTAATTGATAATTATAATTTTGTTGAAGTTCCTCCAAACGCAATTCTTCGCAAAAAACTTGAACAAAAATCACTTTCCCAACTGCAAGCTATGGTGCCTGTTGATTCACTTAATAATGATGATTACAAAAACCCTCGTAGATTAATAAGAACTATAGAAAAACTAGAAGCTGGTGTTCTTATAGGACCACTTAAAGGACCTCAAAAATATGACAACACAGTACTAGGGATTGATATTCCTCGCGATGAATTATATAAAAAAATCGACCAAAGGGTCGATGAGAGAATAAAACAAGGTATGATCGAAGAGGTTGAGAAACTTCGCCATGACGGTGTAAGCGATAAATGGCTTGTTAATCTTGGCTTAGAATACAAATGGATAACTGAACACTTGCAAGGTAAATACTCGCAAGAAGAAATGATTACGCGACTTAAAGGGGCCATTCACGCATTTAGCCGAAAACAGATGACATGGTTTAAAAAAGACAAAAGAATAAATTGGGTAACTAAAAAATCTATAGAAAAAATAACGCGGTTCATCTAATGATGAACCGCGGTGGTTGAGGGTTCTTGGCCTTATTTCATGCCATGTTCTTGGATGTACACTTCTGCTTCTTCTGAAGTCATACTGTAGTAAGCATGGTGCTTACGTAGATGAGTAGCTGCAGAATGAGTAGCCATTGTATTGATCGAGTGGCTAGTAGCCTCCCCAGAATTACCGGTTTCTCCGTCAGAAATCAAATTTTCTGCCCACCATGTATCTGGGCTAAAACCCGTAGAGAATATATTGGCAGAGACATCTGATACGCCACGATCCTTAAGGGCTGTGGCTAAAGAGCTAGTAAACTCCCCATTCATTTTAGGGAGGCCTCCAACACCCGCACAGAATGCGTGGTCGCATGGATGTTGTCCATACTTCATCTCGCGCAACGAGAGCACGTCTAGAGCGCGAATTTCTTCTTCGGAAAGATCTCCTAAGAATAATTCACACCACTTTACCAAACTCTGCCTAAGCACTCCCTCGTTGTGATCATCCAACTCATCTTGATGCCATGGTTTTTGATCTCTAAGTGGCAAACGCAACATACTTTGTCCTCCCCAGGACTAAAAGTGAATATTGATAATAAGAACGTTGATCTGTACATACTCTTGTTACCTCCGTTCACAAGAGCATTAAAAAATCATCCTTTTGGGATGATTAGCTAAAAAATGAATTTTTAAGCACTCGTTGGAGCGCTTAAGGTTGATTGTGTATTTTCCTAAGAATAGATTCATTTCAATTAATATATACCCTAGATGAATTTTTGTCAAGAAATCTGTGGATAACCTCTATTTTAATTCTTTTCTAAGCATTTTACTAACTGTTCCCGGATCTGCTTTTCCTCGAGTTTCTTTCATCACTAATCCTACAAAATATTGCAAAACAGCCTCCTTGCCAGCACGAAATTCTTCTGCTTGATCTGGATTATCTTTAATAATCTTTTGAATAATTGATTCAATTTCTCCATCATCTTCCATTACACCCAAATCCTTTTCCTTAAGTATGTTAGATGGATCTGCTCCTGTTTTAAACATATCTTCTAAAATAGCTTGGGCATTAGTAGAGTTAACCTTTGATTCGTACATCATTGTAATTAGCTCTGCCATGTTCTCTGGAGTTATGTTAATTTCGCTTATTGATATGCTTGATGCATTAACCAAACCGAGCAGCTTTGTCAAAATCCAGCTAGAAACTAATTTAGATAATTTCTTTTTGTTCTTTTCCCAAATTTCTTCTGCGGTTGTTTCTGGATCAATTGAAGTAAGCCAATTTTTTAGTTCAGATATTACATTTTCTGTATATTCCGCAAGATCTGCGTCAGAAGAAAATGTTTTAGCATCAACTGGACTAAATCCATATTCTTTTATAAATCTTTTTCGCAAATCTGCAGGCATCTCTCTTATTCCAGATTTAATTGTGTCTATCCATTTTTTATCCAAATCCAACTCTGGAATATCTGGTTCTGGAAAATACCTATAGTCTGCAGATCCTTCTTTGGTGCGTTGCTCTGTAGTTATTGCTTTATCCTCGTCCCATCCACGTGTTCCTTGCTCTTCTGGAGCTTTTCCTTCTTCCTCCCATATTTTAGATTGGCGAACAACTTCGTATGATAAAGCACGCTCAACTGCTTTAAATGAATTTAAGTTCTTGATTTCTGTTTTTGGATATAGTTCTTTATCGCCCTCTGGACGCAAAGATACATTTGCATCGCAACGCAAATGTCCTTTTTCCATATCAGCGTCAGAAACATGTAAATACCTCATAACAAGCCTAAGTTCGCGCAAAAACTCACCAGCTTCTTCTGGCGAGCGAATATCAGCTTCTGTAACAATTTCCATGAGTGGAGTTCCACCTCTATTATAATCTACAAAAGATTCGCCTTTTTTATTGTGGATGAGTTTTGCTGCGTCTTCTTCTAAATGCAAACGATGTACACGAATAGAATGCTTTGTTTTTTCTCTTTGAATTTCTATCTTGCCGTCAGTTCCAATTGGTTCATCAAACTGAGAAATTTGATATCCTTTTGGAAGATCTGGATAAAAATAATGCTTTCTATCAAACTTAGAATGTTTTGGAATTTTGCAGTTCAAAGCCAAGGCAGCTAAAATAGACCATTCAATTGCCTGCTTATTTGGAACAGGTAAAGTTCCAGGATGCCCTAAACAAACTGGACAGATGGTTGTGTTTGGCTCCATGTCTTCGCCAGAGTTTGAACACCCGCAAAACATCTTGCTCTTTGTCTTTAGTTGAACATGTATCTCTAATCCGATTACAGTTTCTAGCTTCATATATGCTTATGTTAGCACAAATTATTGCAAAAAAAAAGACTGTTTAAATTCAGTCTACAACTAATCTTTTTGGCTACTTTTCTAGTTGAAGGAAATTTATTTCATATCCATCTGTCTCAACTATCTTTTTGCTCACCTCCTTGGTGAATTCATCATAAGTTGGAAAGAACACATCTGCATTAAATGACTTATTAATAACAGTTATATATAGTTTGTCAATATAATCCCAAGCAAGTTTGTAAATCTCTCCACCGCCTATTATAAAAATTTCTTCTTGATCTTGCTTTTTTGCTTCTTGTATGGCGTCCTCAACTGAGGATACCACAACACAGCCTTCAGCTTTGTAGTTAAGATTTCTGGTGATGACTATATTTACACGCCCAGGCAAAGCACGCCCAATAGACTCATGTGTTTTGCGACCCATGATAATGGGGTGACTCATCGTCACTTCTTTAAAATATTTCAGCTCGCCAGGAATTTTCCAAGGAATTTCTCCATTTTTTCCTAGCTCACGATTTTTTCCGATTGCCGCAATTGCGCTTATGATTGGTTTTTGCATGTCTCAATTATACAGCAATTGGAGCTTTTATAGTAGGATAAGGATCATATCCAACTAATTCAAAATCTGAAAACTTGAAATCAAAAATATTATCTACTTTTGGATTAATTTTCATCTCTGGCAAAGCGCGAGGGCTGCGCGCTAACTGTTCTTTTACTTGATCAAAATGATTTGAGTATATATGCGTATCTCCAAGAATATGAACAAACTCGCCAGCAACTAAGTCACATGCCTGCGCCATCATCATAAGTAGTAATGAATAAGAAGCAATATTAAATGGTACGCCTAAAAATATATCACAGCTTCGCTGATACAACAAGCATGATAGTTTTCCGTTTGCTACATAAAAATGAAAAAACATATGGCACGGAGGCAAGGCCATTTTATGAATCTCCCCAACATTCCAAGCGCTTACAATAATTCTTCTGGATTCTGGATTATTTTTGATTTGATCGATAGCATCTGTTATTTGATCAATAACCCTGCCATCTGCTGTTTCCCATCGGCGCCATTGCTTTCCATACACAGGACCAAGCTCACCTGCTTCATCTGCCCATTCATCCCAAATAGTGACTTTATTATCTTGCAAGTACTTTATATTTGTTTCACCCTGCAAAAACCAAAGTAATTCATGAATAATTGAACGCAGGTGCAATTTTTTTGTTGTGAGTACTGGAAACCCTTCTCGCAAATCAAATCGCATTGGATATCCAAATACGCTCCTTGTTCCTGTTCCGGTCCTGTCCCCTCTATCCACACCATAATCCATAGTGTGTTTAAGTAAGTCTAGATATTGTTTCATATTGTTTTTTCTACTTTTTCCCAAACTAATTTTTCTATTTCGCTAATAGATAATAATCTTCCATTTTGTACACACTCAATCAATTCAAAATCACTGAAAAGTTCACACATTTCTAAATATGATTTCTCTGCCGAACGTAAATGATTAACATCTGCTTCGTGTATATCAAGCTGACCCTCGCTTTCAATATAATCCTTATCCTCACGAGTTCGCATTGTCTCTAATGTATAATCTGTTGGCACATGCAGAATAATTGTAAGATCTGGGCGTGGAATTCCAAAAACTTCAAATTCATATTTGTCTAGCCAGCTAAAATATTGTTTACGCTTTTCTCTTGTGTCAAACTTTCCGCCTTGGTGTCCCATATTCGCTGAAACATACCTGTCAGTTATCATGATTTTTCCTTGTTCTAATTGTGTCCTTATTCTAAAACTTGCATCATATCTATCTAAAGCATAAAAAAATGAAGCCACATAAGGACTTACTTCATCTGCTGATCCATACTTGCCATTTAAATACTCTTCAACTAATCCAGCTGATTTGGTTCCATATTGTGGAAAATCTGCAGTAACAATATCTTTTCCGATTTCAAGCAAATGATTAACCAAGCGTCCTATTTGAGTTGTTTTTCCGCTTCCATCGGTTCCGTCTATTACAATCAACTTGCCTTTTGTTGATGTTTTTTTGATGACTTCTTTTGTAGATTCATCTGTGCTTCCAAATCCACCTCTATCAACATTGTACATTGATTCAACCTCTTCCCACTGTGCCTTTCCAACAGGCAAAAATATTCCTTGTGACACTCTGTCTCCGCGCTTAAGAGTAATTGGTAAATCTGTTGGATTATAGTATTGCAAACTAATCTCATCATTATCTCCGCAATAATCCTGATCAATCACGCCCTCTGTTTTAATCAAACCAGTTTTTTTAATGGTGCTTGAGCGATCTGTTATCCAAATCATATAACCCTCTGGAATTTCTATAACAACATTTGCCGGAGCTCTGCCCACCCCTTTTGGAGGAATTATGGTGTCTTCGCGCACTACAAAATCAAAAGCTACGGCGCCATTTGTTTCGTACTGAGGCAAAGGAAGTGATTTATCAATCCTTTTTATTTTTACTTTCATATTAATTCCAAGTTTGCTTAAAATGTTTGGAAAGTTTTGGACCGGTTCCAGTATATGATGAGCCTAATCCAGAACTATACACCACCTCTGGTTGTTCTATCATATGTTCGTATACCATTTTGCATATGATCTGGCGCCTAGTTAATCTAAATGGAACATTATGCGCGCGAACTTCCAAAACCGCAGGCGTACCTGCGCCTTCACCTGCTTCTCCAAATCCCCAGCCCGGATCAAAAAATCCAGCATAATGCGATCGCATTTCTCCGGAAGAAGGATCATAAGAAGCCATTTCTCCTGCAAAATTTGGCGGAAATGTAATACGCTCTATGCTTGCGAGCAGATAAAAATTATTTGGAACCAAAACAAGTTCTCCGCTTGTAGGGCGTGCAATCGGCTCCCAAAAATCACTTGGCTCGTACTCGTTTATTTGTCCCAGATCAATGGCTTGCGTAGTATCATGCTTTGCGCGGAATCCAATTACATCTCTGCTTTCTAAATCAGCTGTGAGCATTAATCCGCCATCATTTATAATAAGATCATCTTGTGGAACCGAAATACCATCTTGGGTGAACAATACCCCATGCCTAGTATGTGCTAAACGAATATCTGCTTCGCGTGCGCGATACTCTCCTGATGTGCGGAACCTTACTTGATTGCAAGCTAGCCCTGGGTGCACTTTAACCACAAAATCCAAAGGAATTACCTCTAAATATATCTGGCCCTTGTATCCTTGCGGAATATAATCAAATCTTGGGGTTCCATCAACTAATAATCTTACAAATAATCCAACACGCCCAATTGAAGACTTAGGATTCGCATATGCATATATTCCTGGTGCCAAATCTACATATTCATTCAAAGGAATAATGTATGATGAATTTGGTTCAAGAATAGTTCCTGGCTTTAGCTCAAAATCATACAAAGTTCTTTGTTTTAATATCTCCCAAATAGATTCATTTGGTTTTGGCAAAAAACTAGAGCTTGTACGATATGCTCTGTCTCCTAAAGTTAGATCTAAGCTTGCTGGCTGAATCTGCGAATCTGAAATATCAGTTTTAGAAAAAATCATTGGATTTTTTCCTTGGATCATGTCTTTGATTTTTTGATAAGGTAAGGTCATAAAAAAAAGGGGGGGTATTAATCCTCCATGGTTTATTATTGTACCAAATCTAATATTGATTAGAAACTAGACAATAGTTTAAGAAGTTGGTCTATAAGGCAATAATAGAAAAACTTGTGGATAAAAAAGCCCCCCATATTAGCGATGTTCACTAATATGGGGGGATGTGGTGACCGGGGAGGTGGTCACCTGGGGAGGTGGTTACCTGGGGAGATTGGGGCTTTATCCGCCGGCGGCCAGGGCAGCCTCGGTCCTGTGCTCGGCAACGGTCGTCTCGTCGCCGGGGAAGGCTTCGGAGGCGTCCGTATGCGCGGTGCCGATCGACTCGGTGGCGCCGTCGAGATTGGTCCTCTCATCCACAGGGTCCTCGAGCAGTTGGCTCCTGTTGTCAGCCAACTCCATCTGGAGACAGGCGGAGTCGCGGTCGCGCAACAGCTGCCCATAGGTCACGGACTTCGCGATCTCGATCTCGAGCTTTCCGTCGACGGGAATGAGTCCCTCGCCGACGCCCAGAGAAATCCGGAGAACACCGCGCTCATCCTCTGCCGAGAGTATGGCCAGAACGGCGTGTTCGGCGTCGCCGACGTAGAAGGCGTGGGAGCCACATTCGAACTGAAGCGGAACGTCCATAACCCGGATTCCAATCATCTCGAAGCCGTGTTTGATCTCGTCCACGTATTCGTCCCAGGCCTGACCTACGGGCCACTTCTCCTGGTCCAGCTTGCCGGTGACGCCTTTGGCGACATTCGAGAGGAATGTAATGAGCAACGTTACGATACCACTGTGCGTGAACTGAGTCATTTTAGACTCTCCCTCGTAACTTACCGCAGGATTGCGGCAAGAAAGTACCTTATCATATACCTAATTATGTGTCAACACCTAATATTGAATAAAATAAAAAATCCCTTTTATCAAGGGAATTAGATATTTTTTGCTAATTACAGTAAAATTATTCTGATAATTTCCTAATTACTTTCTTTATCCTAAACTCTTGGCCATAAGTATGAATATTCCATACTCTTTCGTGTAAATAGAAAAATACAAATTTAATAAGCTGAATTACAATAGCATCTATTAATGCCATGCGAAGATCTTTGGTAAAATATAATATCACTCCAAAAGCAATTACAAATCCAACAATAAACCAAGTAATTGATTTTAATAACGTTCTGGAATGATTCTCGTGAAACATATTTTATTTTTGTATTTATTATATGGCATTATATCACAAATCTTACAACGAAACTTTAATCCCAGGTCCCATGCTTGCGGTTAATACTATATTCTGAATAAATCCGCCTTTTACACTACTTTGACGTGATTGCTTAATAGCGTCAAAAGCTGATTGAATATTTTCCTTTAATTGCTTCTCTTCAAACGATACCCTGCCAACAAGCATATGAATATTTCCTGTGTTATCGTTTTTAAATGCAACTTTTCCTTTTGCAAGTTCTGAAATTGCTTTTTCTAAATCAGGAGCTACTGTTCCGTTCTTTGGGGAAGGCATTAATCCGCGAGGTCCTAAGATTTTAGCAACTGGTGCTAATTTGGGCATGAAAGAAGGTTCTGCAACCAAAATATCAAAATCCATTTTTCCAGATTGGATTTCTTTAATTAGTTCCTCCCCACCGGCTGTTTGGGCGCCTGCTTTTTTTGCTGAATCAGGGTCGTTTGTCACAGCTGCAATGTTCTGCTTTTTGCCTGTTCCATGAGGCAGAGATACTGTTCCGCGAACTTGCTGATCGCTTTGTTTTACATCAATTCCAGTACGAACATGAAGCTCTACTCCAGAATCAAACTTAAGTTCACCTTGATCTTTTACCAATGTAATTGCTTCATCTAAGCTGTAAACTTTTTCTGGTTCCAGCTTATCTTTTAGCGATTTATATCGCTTTGAATGTTTTGACATATATTTGCGGGGTAAATTATATCCCCGTGTGGTGCCAGCGAATAGCGACTAACTACTCTCCCACATAATTATAATTAAATTATTCGTCGTCTTTTCTGCGTGATGCCATTCGCCAATGATACAAATATAATGGCAATCCAATAATCAACTGTGCTAGAGCGCTTGCTGCATCACGTTGTCGTTGCTGTGACACTCTTTTTTCGTTATTTGCTTTCTTTTCTTCTTCTGATAATTCTTCTGTTTCACTCGGAACACCCTCTTTAATTGCCACAGGGCGCTCATATTCATATTGAATATAGCTATCAGCTTCAGTAAATACCCAAGCCTTTAATCCCATGTCTATAAACCTAACCCCTGCTATTATCACAAGTACTAATCCAACTAAAGAAAAAAGGTAGATATAAATTGTTCGTATGAGTTTTGTTTTTGACATATTTTTATTTTTAATGGTTGATTATTTTACTTC
>CAZXOU010000018.1:2237-12791 GCA_964642355.1 uncultured Gammaproteobacteria bacterium | reverse complement strand
ATCTCTGGTTTTATATTTTCTTTTATTAAAGTGATAGTATTCATCAACTGGCCCAACCCCTCTAAAGCAAAATATTCTGCTTGAACTGGAATCAAAACCTCATCTGCAGCTACTAGGCCGTTCAACGTTAGTAACCCCAATGAAGGCGGTGAATCTATAATAATATAATCAAACTCATGCCTAACCTGATCTACAACATCAAATAATCTAAACTCTCGCCTATCCATATTTACAAGCTCAACGCTTGCTCCAGCTAAAGCATTAGTTGCGGGGGCAATTTTTAAGCCATCTAGCTCATGCTGATGCATAATTGATCTTATATCAGTATCACCGCTTAAGACCTCATATAGACCCTTTTCTAGCTCATTATGAGGTATTCCTATGCCACTTGTGGCATTTGCCTGCGGATCTAAGTCAACGAGCAATACATATTTTCCAAGAGCAGCTAGGTAAACTGCTAGATTCACTGATGTTGTGGTTTTTCCTACTCCACCCTTCTGGTTTACTACGGATATTATGCGTGCCATATATGATATTATAATAAAAATCTCGCACTTTGACAATGGCTTTAGTATGGTCTAGAATAGCTTTGTTGACACATTAGCCGGGATGGCGGAATTGGTAGACGCGCTGGACTCAAAATCCAGTGTCCCTAGGACATGAGAGTTCGAGTCTCTCTCCCGGCACCATCTTACGCTCGCCATCGCGAGCTGTGGATGGTAAGCCAAAAATTGAAATAAAAAAACAGGCATGATAATATTCACACATCACTCACTTGCCAAACTACAACAAAGAAATATTAAAAAAAGCGCTGTTGTAGAGACTATTAAAAATCCAAATCATATCATAAAAACGTACGGAAATAGAATTGTTATATTTAAAAAATTCGACAAACTATATCTAAAGGTTGTTTTTAAAAAAGAAAAGAAAAATACTATAATAATTACACAACATTGGACACGTAAATTAATATAAAAACTATATATGAAAATTATATACGATCCGCAAGCAGACGCATTAAATATTACATTTAGAGAAGGGAAAGTTAAAGAAACTCGAGAAATTGCTCCAGAGATTCTTTTGGACGTGGATTCAAAATCAAGACCTCTGTATTTAGAAATTATAGGAGCTAAGGAAAAACTCGGAAAAGAAAATGCCGAAGAAATTACAATGAAAAATCTTATTCCTGTTTAATCTATATATTAATATATAGATATAAATCTATACATCTTTCCTACAAAAAACACCCTCATGTCGAGAGTGTTTTTTGGTAGAGGACTTCGTAACAGTTGGGAAACTCTATTATTATTTCGTAAGGCCACCCTCGTTCAACGCATCTTCAATCGGCAAAGTTACTTCATGCCATTGACCCGAATCATCCCGTGCTGTATAGCGGATTTCTGGAGGATATGAATCAACTTCTATATCTTCTAAATAATCCCATTCTTTCTGTTTCTTACCGTTAACCACCAAGAACCACCTCTCTCCGTCGTCTTTTAAAGTCTCGCGTGCGCGGTAAACAATTCCCCTCGCCTCTGGGAGATATAGCATATCATCCGCGTAGTCCCAATCGTTCACAATTTGACCGTCTGCAAGCTCAATCCATCGTGTGTGCCCACCTATTGTATCTTTAACAATAGCGTGAAGAATACGATCAGCAGTATACGCAATGGCATATACATAAGCCCATCTTTTTACATCTTCAGAGGATTTCTTCGCTTCTCCAATATACCAATACCCATTCTCGCGGGCGCGATAGCTTAGTGTCTGGCCGCCGGGGCTGAAAGCCAACTGGTCTATGTAATCAGCTGTAGTCGGATACAGCTTTCCATTCAGATATATATCAGCTTTCGGCTGTTTAAAAGGTTGTATAACCGCCGTATGCCTACTATCCGCGCTTATCGCTTGATCCGGAGCACAAAAAGGCTGAGTTCTGTAGTCGCCGTTTGAAAAACTGTACGCAACCATCGGAGTGTATTCGCAATGGCGGAAGTACTCCTTGCTCCAATCATAGCCCCTGAACAAAGAATGGCCAATATACAGACCGGCATCATCTCCTTCAACAAACGTTGGCCCGACTACGTTTAAGTCGAATACATATCGGCCCAATCCCCCTACTTCAAAAGCAACAGTATTGTCTTGCCGTTGAGAGCTAATAACTTCTATCAAAGGCAAGTAAACACTCCAGTCATTTGTGTAAGGAGGCACTGTAATGGTTGGTGCAACACTTATTCTTTTCCGCTGGATGTTATCGAGTGTTAAACCAGTAATGGATATCGTTCCTCCTGTTTCGTAGTCACCACTAGTCTCGTATTGAAGCGCTAGATGATAATCTCTTCCGGAATAGGTAACATCCATATATCCATCACCTATAGAATAACCAAAGGGAACACTGGTACTAAAATTTATAAACCACCCATCGTGCGTGTCACGAGCCTCGTTTGCCCAAACATGCGCCATCCGACTGTTTATCATGTTGTATTCAAAACGTGTGTATCCTTTTTCATGTATTGTATACTCTCCTAAAGATACATCCTTTACTCCAGAATGGTCATTATAGCGTACCACCAAGTTATAATTCGTATGCGCCTCTGTTTCCATATTGAAAGGACTGAAAAGCAGTAATTGTGCCTCATCTGTCAAAGAACATGCAAAAACAATATCCTTCTTGAGGAATTCCTCAAACTTTTTTTGAGTTCGATACTTATCAGGTGGGCAGTATGTTCTTGTCTGCTGATCTGCTGATGCAAGAAAATAGAACGAATCAAGCACCTGACGATCTTGAGGCTGAAGCGATGCACCTGACCGTTCAAAGAAACGAAATTCATATACTGTGCCCGTATCATCAGTTGTAAACACGGAATAGTGTGTATCGTTATCAAGAGTAATTCTCGTGCCATAGGCAAACCTACCAGCAACCATAAGCTCTTCGCCCCCAGTAGTGCTCCACCGAGTTTCCGAATACCTGCGTAGATGCTCTACATTATTTGCAACAACATCGTCCGTTGCATGCCGATGCATTTCAATCCGTGACAGCGTATCCCGTGTCCACGAACTAAAAGTCCCTGACACCCTTTTTAATTCATCGCGGAGAACTAAACTACCAAGCAATGTTTCCCCCTCCTTCCTCCTCAATATCCATCCCCCTGGATAAGTAACGCTAAAGCCGTTTCCAAAATCAACATATTCGACCGGAATGCCCGCGTTTCCTACCGGACTGTCTGGGGGCAGAGTAGGTTTGTAAGCTTCTCTATCCGAATAATCGACAACTTTTATATTAATTTGTGCAGAATTATCTGTACTACGATTCGAGGATTGTTCGTCCACCGATTGATTTTGCAAGACAATATATCCAACCAGAAAAACTACCACCAGCAAAAAGATAGTATATATATATTTCCTGTAGCGATTCTCTGTCAGATTTGGAAAATACTTATCAATAAATGGCATATAAGTAAAAATACGCCTATTTCCAAAACCGCGCAAGACGAAGATCTGATTTTAAAATAAGTTTTGACAAACCACACCAAAAAAGACGCTTCTTTTTAGAAAGCGTCCCTTTTGGTAGCGGGGGCAGGATTCGAACCTGCAACCTCCAGGTTATGGGCCTGGCGAGCTGCCATTGCTCTACCCCGCGTCGTCGTAGTCGGGCTTTAGCTTCCGTGTCCGAGTAAGCTCGTTCACTACAGCTGTCGCCCGCCTTCTCCTCTCAGTTCCTCACTTAACCTCGCTTCGCTCGGCCCAAGTGATGAACTGTATTTTTGGTACCAGGGGTGGGAATCGAACCCACGACCTCAGGCTTATGAGTCCTGCGCTCTAACCGACTGAGCTACCCTGGTTTGTAAGCATGCGCCGAGTCAGACAAAGCAGAAACTTGTAGTAAATAACTAATATTGTATACCACAGATTATTTCATTATGCAAGTTTTATGCTATAATTAGCATATGTATATAACAGTTCACGCAGCTGCAGGAGCTGCCATAGGCACCTTAATAGGAAGCCCCATACTTGCGTTTATTGGAGGGTTTATCTCTCATATTATTCTGGATATGATTCCCCATGGAGATGAAGGAATACAAAATTGGAAATTATTCAAAACAAAAAGACAGCGAATGGCCGCTGCTGGTTTGATTGATTTTTTTGGCGTAGCCCTGTTATTGGCTTTTCTTATAAACAGAGTTGATATTACTCTATTGCCCGGAGTACTTGCTGGAATGGCAGGAGGGATTTCTCCTGATGCTTTGTGGGGGTTTCATGAAATGACAGGCACGCCCTTACTGAATAAGTATAGATCTTGGCATACGCTTGGACATGACTTTATTACAAAAAAGAAGATAACCATCAAGCAAGGATTTGCAGTGCAACTTCCTTTTTTGATATCTTTTATTTGGTTTACCTTGCGGTAAAATTACTTTTGGTAATTAGGTGATTCCTTTGCAATCTCCACATCATGAGGATGCGACTCAATTAGTCCGGCATTAGTAATTCTCGTAAATTTTGCTTTTTTGTGAAGCTCGCTAATGTTCTTTGCTCCAATATACGCCATTCCACTTCGCAGTCCGCCCTCTAGTTGATAGAGCACATCGCTTACATTGCCACGGTATAATATTCTTCCTTCAATTCCTTCTGGAACGAACTTAGAACTATCTTTTATTGAAGTTTGTCCATATCTATCTTTGGATCCTTTTTTCATTGCTCCAACAGAACCCATTCCTCTATAAGTCTTATACATCCTTCCATTATGAAATTCTGTTTCTCCTGGAGACTCTTCTGTTCCTGCAAATAAACTTCCAATCATAACCGAATCAGCTCCAATAGCTATTGCCTTTGTAATATCCCCAGAATATTTTATTCCTCCATCTGCATTTATTGGAACATCTTTATGCTTGCCTCTTCCAGAAATAGCATCCATTACCGCACTTATTTGAGGAACCCCAATTCCAGCTACAACACGAGTGGTACAAATTGAGCCAGGACCTATTCCAACCTTTACTCCATCTGCTCCAGCTTTTATTAAATCCTCCACTGCTTCACCAGTTCCTACGTTTCCTGCAACAACATCTATTGATTTAATAATTTTATCTTTTTTAAATTCTTTTACTGCATCTATTACTCCTTTGGAATGCGCATGTGCCGTATCAATTATAATTACATCTACACCTGCTTCCACCAAAGCCCTTGCCCTATTTATTGTATCGTCCCCTGCCCCTACAGCAGCGCCAACGCGCAAACGCTTGTAGTTGTCTTTATTTGAATTAGGATAGAGTTCATTTTTTTCTAAATCTTTACGAGCAACAATTGAGGCAAGCTTTCCATCTTTTTCTACTAAACATAAAATAGATATTTTCTTCTTGTGAATAATATCATTTGCTCGCTCTAATGTTGTGGATGCTGGAGCTGTTACCAAATCCTTTACACGAACCATTGCCTGCTTAACTTTTTTGCGTTTATCTTTCGGCCAAAAATAATCCACATCAGTAACTAAACCAACTAGCTTTCCTTGTTTGCTTAATACAGGAACTTTTTTGTAACCTTGCTCGCTCTTTATCTTATGAACTTTTGCAATTGAATCATCTAAGCCAACTGTTACAGGTTCTGTAATAAATCCATTTTCAAATCTTTTAACCATTTTAACTTCTTCTGCTTGCTCTGCAATTGACAAATTCTTATGGATTATTCCAATTCCGCCAGAAAGAGCCATTGCAATTGCCATCTTATGCTCTGTAACTGTATCCATTGGCGAGCTTACAAGAGGAATGCGCAAAGGTATATTGCGGGAAAATTTTGTTTCAGTTGTTACATTCCTAGGTCTTATTTCTGAATATTGTGGAACCAAAAGTACGTCATCAAATGCTAGAGCTTCTTGCATAAATAGTTAATAATGTTTAAGATTGAGTGTATACTAACACCCTATGAAGCATATTGCAATTCTAGATTTTGGCTCACAATATACGCATTTAATTAGCAGAAGAATACGAGAATTAGAGGTTTCAGCCCTTATATATCCTGCTGACGTAAAAAAAGCAGAACTAAAAAATAATGCATTTGGCATTATCCTATCTGGAGGTCCGCAATCAGTATATGATGATAAATCCCCTCAAATTGATGTTGGGATTTTTGATTTAGGGGTGCCAATACTTGGCTTGTGTTTTGGACACCAATTAATGGCGCAATCGCTCGGAGGCGAAGTTAAGGCTGGCAAAGTAAAAGAATATGGAAGAGCTCATATAAACGTAAAAGACAATGCTTCCCTTTTAAAAAGTGTTGAACAAAATTCACAAGTATGGATGAGCCATGGCGATTCTGTCGCAAAACTTCCTCAAGGATTTGATGTAATTGGATCTACTGAAGATTGCAAAATTGCGGCAATGGCTGATATTGAACGACATTTCTATGGCTTGCAGTTTCATCCAGAAGTCCATCATACAGAATCTGGCACACCGATTCTAAATAATTTTGTCTTTGATGTTTGTAAGGCAGAAAAAAATTGGAACATAAAAAATGTTGCAAAGGAGATAGTTGAAAAAATAAAAAAACAAGTGTCTGGCAAAAAAGTATTTATGCTTGTAAGCGGAGGAGTAGATTCATCAGTCGCATTTGCGCTATTGACGAGAGCTATTGGAAAAGAAAATGTATATGGACTATATATAGACACTGGATTTATGAGGGAGAATGAATCAGATGAAATTAAGCAGAATCTAGAACAAGCAGGGTTTTCTAATTTACATGTAATTGATGCGAGTGATGATTTCTACAACGCACTAGATCATATAACTGATCCAGAATCCAAGCGAAAAATTATTGGCAACACTTTTATTGATGTTAAAGATAAGGTGGCGAAAAAACTTGGTCTAGATGGAGATGAATGGCTTTTGGGTCAAGGAACTATTTATCCAGATCCACGAGAAACAGGCGGAACTAAACATGCTGATACAATCAAAACTCACCATAACAGAGTAGATGCAATCCAAAAGCTAATTGACCAAGGTAAAGTGATTGAACCAATTGCAGATTTCTACAAAGATGAAGTTCGCGAAATTGGAAAACTTCTTGGTCTTCCAAAACATATGATAGAACGACACCCCTTCCCCGGACCAGGGCTAGCTATACGAATTTTGTGTAACGATCTAGGCCAAAAAGATGTCATCCCTAGTGCAACTTTACCAAATCTTGATGTAGAGCACGCCATCTTGCCAATTAAATCTGTTGGCGTACAAGGCGATAACAGAACTTATGCATATCCATTAGCAATCTGGGGTGAATCTGACTGGGACAAACTAGACAAACTCTCAAGTAATATTACAAACACATCAAAAGAAGTTAATAGAGTTCTATTGCTATTAAACAAATCTGAATCATCCCCTACATTCTCACTTTCAAAAAACAATAAAGAACTCTCTGTAGATAGAATAAAATTGCTCCAGAATATTGATCATATAGTGCATAAAATTATAATAGAAAATGACCTATATAATGAGATTTGGCAGTTTCCAGTTGTGCTCGCACCTGTGGGTTTTGAGCATTTTGAATCAATTATTTTGCGGCCAGTATCTTCTTTAGAAGCTATGACAGCCCACTTTTACCATATGCAAAAAAATGTGCTAAACTCAATTACTAAACAAATATTTGAAACTAAAAAAATTGACTACATATTTTATGACGTCACAAACAAGCCCCCAGGAACAATTGAGTGGGAATAATCACGGAAGGTACACTATACGCAACAAACAGTACAAACAGGTACTTGTTCATAATGCGCCTTTTTTGTTTACAACTGATAAAGAAGACCACATTACAATTTTAAAAAACCATTCAATTGTAATAGAGAACAACATAATCAAAGAAGTAGTTCCTGCTCGCGATGTTAAGAAAAAAGATTTTGATGTAGTATATGACGCGGGAAAACGCGGCGGAACAGTAATTACTCCCGGGCTAATCAACACACACACTCACCCGCCAATGTATTTAATGAGGAGTGCTATGATGTTAGATGAAGGAGAAGGTGTAGATGAAACAATCGCGGCAATGCCAAAGTGGGAACGATCAATGGAATATGATCATTATACAGTTGCAGCCATTGGAGATATTACGGAACAACAAAAACATGGCATTACAACAACACTTTCGCATTATGGAGTTTTTGACCAAATTGAACAGGCAGCAAAAGAGACAATGCAAAATACTGTAAACGCGCTTTCTGTGGTTTCTAATTCTCACCCAGAAAATACCCCTAAGCTAATGTGGGATAAACTTCGCCACAAAAAATCATTTGACTCGCGCATTGCAGCAGCACTTCATTATCTTTACAAAGCAGAGCCGCAAATTTTGGATGAGATTAAAAAAATGGTTGAAGAGCATAAAATTCTATTTACATGTCATTTGGCAGAAAGCGAAATGGTCGCTCAAAAATGTGTGGAAAAACATGGTATAAGTGAAATACAACTTTTAGAAAAACATGGACTTCTTAACAAGAATACAATTTTATCCCATGCCATACATGTAACTGATGAAGACATTGAAAAAATTGCAAAAAACAATGCCGGCATTTCCCATCTTCCTACTTCCAACATCATCCATAAAAGTGGCATTTTCCCTTATTGGAAATTCCAAGAAGCAGGAGCGTTCCCACAGCTATCACTTGGAACAGACTCTGTTGTTTCTAAAAGCAGGCTTGATATTTTAACAGAAGCTTATCAAACTAGAATATCTCACTTATACGAAAGAACTGTAAAGTTTGGTTCTTTGTTTAAAATGATGACAACAAACGGCGCGCGGATTCTGCATATGAACGACAGGGGGAAAATACTTCCAGGGTACAAAGCTGATCTTGCTTTTTGGAAATTAAAAGACAGGGGATTTATTCCTTACGACGAAAATGATCCAATGACTTTAATAGGTAATATAATAACCCATGGCGGAAGATATGTTCGAGACCTTATGATCAATGGAAAGTTTATTATATCTGACAGAAAACACTTGCTAGTCAACGAAAGCAAGTTGTTAGAAAAAACTCAAATTGCGCACATGGCTATGCGCAATAAGGTTAAAGATAGCTACTAAAAAGACAGACCAATTAAATAGCAAACATCGGCCTGCCTTTTTCGATTTTATTTTTTAAACCTCCTAAACTACTAGCCAGATAATAACAGCAATAACTACCACAACCACCACAATAGGAATTATCACCTTAAGTGGTGATTTCTTCTGCTCTCCTCCTGGTGCTTGTTGTGGAGCCCCTGCTCCCCCTGGTGCTGGTGCCTGATTTTGTTCATCCATAGGATTTACTTACTATTAAATTATTAATTAGGAATTTTAGTGGCGCCGCTAGAGCTTGTATCAAAACTTACCTCTATGTCCTGTAATGCAACCTCGTCTGAAGTTTCTGGATCAATTCCATAAACCTCTACAGTTCCCTCGTTAGTTGCTTGGAATTGAAATGAAATTAGTACTCCAAAAGGACCTTGCTCACCTTTTTCAGCTTTAATGCTAGCCTGTTCGCTAATTAACACATCACCATTAGGTTTTTTAATACGAACATAAACAATATCTCCTGGCAACTGTGCTTCTCCGCCAACCAAAAATGGAGACTTAACAACTTGATTTTTTTGCGGACTTGTTAAACGAATTAATGCGCTTGATTCCACATCAGATTTATCTAAACCAACAGGCACACCACTAGGCTGCTCTTTTTTAGATTCAACATTAGAACTACCAGATGCTCCACATCCAGATACAATTAAAGCCACTGATACTGCTAATATAATCTTTTTATTCATATTTATTTAATCTCTCCAATAAGTATAGGGGTGCCTGGCCTAGGGTCAAAATTACCATTATTTCCATCTGATTCTAAGGTTACCATAACTGCGTCGAAAGGTACAAGTGAATCATTTCCATTGTAGAATATATGAAAGCTTCCGCGTGTAGTGTTCCAAGCAAGAGTTCCCAAAGAAAGTGCATATGGCGCATCATCAACATTTCCAGAAAAATTCACATTTGCAAAAGGTGTCCCATATTGCTGATCTAAATCAGTAACTGATGTCTCTCCTAATCCGCCTTTTTTACCTGCATCAACTAGCCAAGCCGCAAGAACTGACCCTTCTGGAATAACCGCATTATCTTCTAAAAGAATATCAATTTCTACTAAGCTTTCCTCTCTACCTACCTTAGCTGCACCAGTAGTTCTTTGTAATTGTGCATTTTGAGCAAGAGAAATAGTGGTAAGTCCAACCTCTAGCGGATTTGATATTATCTTTACTGTATCGCTATCTGTTCCCCTTCCTTCTGCAACATTAGTACCTGCATTATATGCAAGCCAGCTAACCAACACAAAGAGCGCCAGCAAAATAATAATAATCAATATTATATTTAAATATCCTCTACGTGTTGAATAGTACATTTAGACTCCTTTATATTACCTTAATTATACAACATTTTATCTATAATATTCAAGTAACTCGCTCCACATACTCACTAGTCTCTGTATTTACCTTTATTGTATCACCAATCACCACAAACATAGGAGCTTGAACTGTTAATCCAGTTTCTAGAGTA